>QCNV01000005.1 GCA_003213095.1 SAR202 cluster bacterium AG-426-M11
GACTTCTATAGAAATCTACACCTTCTCTAACATACCAACGCATTACACCTTGATTATCAGGATCATCTAAATTAACTACAGATAGATCGAGCTCTAAACCTGGCTGAGTTACAGTTCCACCATCTTTTCCAGGAAGATCCCATTCCCAACTCATTATTAAGTGAGATTTTGCACAAGTATCAGACAATGCTCCAGATACTCCTCTCAATGGGTTACCGGCATCATCATAAGTTTCTTTCCAACTTAACATTGGCTCTAAGAAACCAAAATATCCATGGAACATTACGTCAGGCCAAATGCCTTTTGACATTCTGAACTGAGCTGCTCCTACGTTATCCAATACAGCAGTAATAGTTACAGCTGAATCAGCTGACCCTGCTGAAGAGGATGCTGCTGGAGCAGGTGCTGCGGCTGCGGCTGCGGCTGCGGCTGCTTTAGGTGCAGCTGGAGCAGCGGGAGCTGATGGGGCCGAACTGCTACCTGATGCGGCTGCGGCTGCTTTAGGTGCAGCGGGAGCAGCGGGAGCGGAAGAGGATGATGACGATGAATCATCTGATCCACATGCAGCAAGCGCAACAATAGCAACTGAAGCAATCATACTGACTGCTACAAATTTCCAAATGCTTTTAAGCATATTTATCTCCTTTTTATTTTCTAATCTCAAATACTCACCTCTCTGAAATCTATGTACTTGTTTGGGTAAAACTAAATTCAGTTAAATTATCAAAAAGGTAAGTATCCAAGAAACTAATATATATTATCGTGGGAATATATATAGTTAGAACAAAAAAGTCAAATATATCAAAATTTAACATGTTCATTATTTATAAGATAAATATTTAAGAAAAAGTAGCCAAAAAGAAAAATTTTAGAAATCAAATTAAAGCCATATAAACTTTTGGCTGTTTTATAGAAAAGTTTATTAATCAATTAATATATGCTGTAAGGGTTTTTATAAATTAACTTTTGTTAATATCTTCTTGAGCCAAGCTACTAATTATGAATAAAATATCAAAATATTTTACTGGGAGATTCACATGCGAAAACTTATGACGGGTAAACAAGCGATTCTAGAAACTTTAAAAGAGCAGAATATTGAATATATTTTTGGGAACCCTGGGACAAGTGAAGGCCCATTAATCGATATGCTAGGGGATTATCCTAATTTTAAATATATTATGGCTCTTCAAGAAAGCGTAGCAATGGGAATGGGGGAATCTTATGCAAGGTCTACAAATTCTACGGGCTTTGTAAGCCTTCACGTGGATAGCGGATTAGCTAACGGAATTGCCCTAATGTTAGATGCACTAAATACAGGAACTCCTTTAGTTGTCACCTCAGCAAATTACGATTCACGAAAAATCAACGAAACAAAAACTGACTTAGCAGAACTCGTACGACCTGTAACCAAATGGGCAGTTGAATTAGACTTACCCGATCAAATACCTAGCGCACTCAGAAGAGCTTTCAACGAAGCAAATAGCCATCCAAAAGGCCCTGTATATGTGGGATTCACATCTAATGCTCTTGAAGGAATGGCTGAAATGACAATCACTCGATCTCTAGACAAATTTGACAATGTGTTACCAGACCCAATTGCCATTAAGCAAGCCTCTGAAAAATTAATTCAATCAAAAAACCCCGTATTGATATTAGGAGACAGGGTGTCTGATGATCAAGCAAACGACGAAGCAGTAAAATTTGCTGAATTTATAGGACTACCTGTTTACCAATCAAGAGGAGCTGAAGTGTCGTTCCCTTCATCTCACCCACAATATATGGGGATTCACACCTTAAGATCACAAGAAAGCCGAGATGAGCTCAAAAATCACGATCTTGTTCTCGCAGTAGGAATGGACCCATTCGACGAACTTTTTTATTGGGGGGATGTAATCCTAGATGATCACGCAAACCTAATACATATTGATCCTATATATTCTAGGGTTGGCAAATCCGAACCAACATATTTAGGTATAGTCTCAAATTGTAAGGCAGCTTTATCGCAATTAAATGAGGTAATCGGAAGCCAAAATTCAAACCATTTTTCCAAAAGAAAAACTAGTACCATCAATGAAGTGAAAACTAGAAGAAACGCATATAAAACCCTAGTTGAATCTCAAGAAAATTGGAACTCTACACCTATGTCTCCTGCAAGAATGATGTATGAAATCGCAAACTCATTACCCAAAAATGCCATAGTCGTTGATGACGCTATTAGTAATAGAGGTGCTTTAAGAAATTTCATTAAAGCCGAAAACAGAGATGATTTGCGAGGAGTTAGAGGGCAATCTATTGGAGGTGGGATAGGAGCAACTATGGGCACTCAATGTGCCTTTCCTAATCAACCTGTTTTTGGAATCATAGGCGATGGAAGCGCAATGATGACTATACAAGGATTGTGGACAGCTGCTAATGATAATATCCCGTGCAAATTCATTATTTGCAACAATGGAATGTATAGAGTATTGAAAGTCAACTTTAATATATACCAAAAAGAAGTACTTGATTTAGATGAAACAGCTGGAGAAAACCTGCTATATTCAAATTTTGATACACCATTTAACGTTACAGAAATTGCAAAAGGTATGGGAATCACTAGCGAAAGAATTACTGATCCATCTGAAATTTCAAATGCCATTAAAAGAGCTACAGACTTTAAAGGTCCTTATCTATTAGACATTGTCATAGATGGATCTCTTTAATTGAAAAAAAATAAAAAACCTTATTTTTACTACGGATGGGTAATTGTAGTAGTAATGGCAATTGCTAATGCAGTTGGAATGGGTATGGGGGCACTGAATCTGGGATTGTACATAAAGCCCATGGGAGATTCCCTAGGAATTAGTAGAGCATCTTTTGGATGGGCATCTACAATCAGGAGTTTTTCCAGTGCCGCCACAAACCCTCTTTTAGGAAACTTACTAGATAAATATGGAGCGAGATGGATATTGGCCATATGCATCTTAATCACCGGTATTTCTATGATTTCATTAAGTTTTGTCAAAGAATCTTGGCAACTTATTTTGGTTTTCGGATTGATGGGATTTGCAGGAGTTTCCGGTCCAGGATCAATAGTGACCTCCGTACCGCCTGCAAAATGGTTCATAGAAAAAAGAGGTAAAGCCCTAGCTATTACTTCAGTAGGCATTTCTATAGGAGCGGCCCTATTCATACCACTGACTCAAATTTTAATTAACAACTACTCATGGGAATCTGCTTGGTTTATTTTAGGTATTCTAGGAATAATATTAGTATGCCCAATATCAATTATTTTTGTGAGACGACAACCCGAAGACATTGGCCTTCTTCCTGATGGTAAAGAAAAATTACCACAACATTCGGTAGAAGATTCATCACTAGAAGAATACTCGTTCACATTAAATCAAGCTCTAAAAACTTCTTCTCTTTGGCTTTTAACAATTGCTTTTTCAATTTTAAATTTGGCTATTTTTACCTTTGCTCTACATAGAATCCCTGCATTTATGGACAGAGGGTTAGACCCAACCCTAGTTTCACTAGCTACTGCTTTTGATGCTATATGTGCAGGAATTGCTAGTTTTACTGGAGGGATTTTAGTTACCAAAATCCCGTCTAAAATTATCGGAGCATCTGCATTCATGATGTTAGCAATTGCAAGCTTAATGACAATTTACGCATATGAATTTTGGTTAATGTTTTTTTCAATGGCTATTTTTGGAGCTGGAATTGGAATCAATTCTTTTACACAAAACTATATATGGGCAGAATATTTCGGCAGAAATTATTTAGGGCAAATCAGAGGATTTGTTACACCTATAAGCCTAGTTTTAGGTGGAATTGGAGCGCCTTTAGCTGGATATGTTTTAGATATTACAGGATCATATAATCCCGCATGGTGGGTCTCAGTATGGCTTATGATTTTCGCTGCAATAATTTTCTATTTATCCCCCAAACCAAAGCACTAAACTTGACCAATAGTTAATGTTTTATTATAGTTCTACCGGCTAATTCACATAGTCGAGCGAATTAGTTGAGGGAGTAAAACCTAAACTTCATAGTGGGATCTTAAAACAAACCAACGGCTAATTTCGATCCTATTCGCGCCCTACTGAGGACGCTTTTGGCTGCCTTTATGGCATTTCTTGTTATATACCCCCCATCCGACCAAAATCGGGCAAGGGCCAAAGCAGAATTCAATTCTGATTCCTCTTTCATTTCTTATGAAACGCTGTCTTATGTATTTCACTGAAATTTTTACGGGCGCCTCATGTATTAAACAAACAAGGAGCAGAAAATGAAATACATATCGATGATGACACTATTAGGACTTTCAATGGTATTTGCGATTGCTTGCTCAAGCACTGCAGAACCAGAAGTTATAGTTCAAGAAGTAATCAAAGAAGTTGAAGTAGTTAAAGAAGTTGAAGTAGTTAAAGAAGTTGAAGTTGAAAAAGAAGTTGAAGTAGTTAAAGAAGTTGAAGTAGAAAAAATAGTAACTGTTGAAGTTGAAGCAGTACAAGAATACGGTGGAAGAGAAATCGTATTTGGGGGACTCAACTGGAATAGCGCACTTATTCAGAATGCAGTTGCAAGATACATTATTGAAAATGGATATGGTCACGAAACATCTCAAATAGAAGGAGCCACTGTCCCTTTGTTTCAAGGTCTTAGAAAAGGTGATGTAGACCTTACAATGGAAATCTGGTTACCTAACCAAAATGATGCTTGGAATGAAGGAATTAAAGCTGGAGAAGTAATTCCAGTTGGAAAAAGCTTAGAAGACAACTGGCAGAGCTCTTTCTTAATTCCTGCTTACGTACAAGAAGCACATCCTGACCTAGACTCAGTTGAAGACCTTAAAGATGACAAATACAAAGCTCTTTTCGCTGAACCTGACAGTGACGGAAAAGCTGTTCTATACGGATGCATGTCTGGATGGGGCTGTAGAGGTGTACAAACAGGTAATGACAGTGGTGATGGCCAAATAGTTAATTACGGACTATCAGACCACATAGAATTCTTAGATCCAGGAACTTCTGGAGCTTTAGCTGCAGCGATTGAAGGTGCTTTCGCTAAAGAAGAGCCAATTCTGTTCTATTACTGGGGACCAACTGCTTTAATGCACGAACTTGGTTATGGAGACGGAGCAATTGTTGATCTTGAACAACCAGATCCATCTGAATGTCCAAACAATGACCCAGTCCATGGATGTGCATTCCCTGCTGCAGAAGTCATGATAGCCATGAATACTGAGTTAGTTGATGACGCACCATACTTAATTCCATTCTTTCAAGCTTGGGACTGGTCAGCAGGAAACCAATTATTAGCAGAAGGTTTTTATGCTGAAATTGCTGATGATTATGGAACAGCCGAAGAAGCTTTTGAAGCAACAGCCATATCCTACTTAAATGGTAGTGAAAATTGGCACAGCTGGGTTCCAGCAGATGTTTTGGAAGATGTTCTAGCAGCTCTAGCGGCAGAATAAGTTGAAGCGTAAAATTTAACTTAAATTAAAAGGGCCGCAAAATTGCGGCCCTTTTTGTTAATTTTGAGGTGATGGTATGAAAGAAACTCATATTGAAGTACAAAATCTTTGGAAAGTATTTGGTAAAAATCCATCTCAAGTTTTTGACGAATCATTTATTAATTTGAGTCGATCTGAAATACAATCTCAACTCGAATTAATCACAGCTCTCAGAGATGTATCTTTCACAGTAAATAAAGGTGAAACTTTTGTAGTAATGGGGTTATCAGGTAGCGGAAAATCCACATTAGTTAGATGTTTAACCAGATTAATTGACCCTACCGATGGAAACATATTAATTGATGGAGAAAACATTGTAGATTTCGATGAAAATACATTAAGAGAGTTCAGAAGAAACAAAATTGCAATGGTATTCCAACAATTTGGACTACTTCCTCACAGAAATGTTCTAGACAATGCTGCTTTTGGATTAGAAATACGCGGAATTGACAAAGAAACAAGATACTCTACAGCTGAAGAAATGCTAGACCTTGTCGGACTAGAGGGTTGGGGAGAATCAAGGGTTTTTGAGCTTAGTGGAGGAATGCAACAAAGAGTCGGAATTGCACGTGCGTTGGCTGTTAACCCTGAAATCATGCTAATGGATGAACCATTTAGTGGCCTGGATCCATTAATTCGTAGACAAATGAGAAAAGAATTAACATCGTTGCAACAAGAAATTCACAAAACTATGGTTTTTATTACTCATGATCTAGAGGAAGCTGTTTCAGTTGGTGACAAAATTGCAATCATGCGAGATGGAGAAATCATTCAACTTGGAACTCCATTAGAAATCATTAATAAACCAGCTGATGATTTTGTAGCCGAATTCACTGAAGGGATTACCGGCAAAAGATTTGAAGAACTTCAAGCTGTCGGAGCATAACAATTTAACCAATGAAGTTAAGTAAAAATTCTTCCACAATTTTAGGAATTTTCTCGCTATTAATAATCCTATTAGCAAACTCTTATCTGATTCATTTTTTCAAATTAGAATTCCTAACCGATTTCCCTATTGACATTAGTAAATATTTGGAAAACAGTATTGACACTTCAATCGAATGGACTGTCGTAAATTACGGATGGTTTTTCGACTACATTAGTGACAATCTAAAATATCTTCTTGGTAAAATGCGCAAATTCCTAGTATGGGTTCCTTGGCCTATTACTATGATTGGAATATTTTTACTTGCATGGAGAGTTGCTTCATACAAAGTTGGGATTTTTTGTGTAATCGGCCTAACTATTTTAGCAACAGTTAACCTATGGGAACCAACAATGGTCACTGTTGCAATAATGATAGTAGCAGTCCTCATATCTATCTTAGTGGGAATTCCATTAGGAGTTATAGGGGCAAAAAGTGAACTTGCCGACACTATCATGAGACCAGTATTGGATGCAATGCAAACAATGCCTAGCTTTGTATATTTAGTTCCTGGGATCATGTTGTTTGGCTTAGGAAATGTTGCCGCAATTCTCGCTACAGTTTTATATGCAATTCCACCTTGTATAAGACTAACAAATTTAGGAATTCGACAAGTAGATGAATCTGTGGTCGAAGCAGGCAAATCATTTGGTTCAAACAATTTACAATTGCTTCTAAAAATCCAAATCCCGATGGCTATTCCAACAATTATGGCTGGAATTAATCAAACCGTCATGATGGCATTAGCTATGTCTACTATTGCTGCTATGGTTGGAGCTGGAGGACTAGGTACTGAAGTTCTTCGCGCTATGGGCCAATTAAGAGAAGGTGAAGCAGTAGTTGCAGGATTCGCGATTGTCATCTTAGCAATTATGATCGATAGAATCTCTCAAGGGTACATAGATAAAAAAACTTTATAAAAAACTATCCACGAGCTATATAAGGCATTTTGGTAGCCATTATGGTCATAAATTGTATATTCGCAGTTAATGGTAAATTACTAATATAAAGCACCGATTCTCCAACATGATCTACATCAAAAGTAGGCTCTACTTTCATTTCCCCATCAGCCTGCGGAACCCCATTACTCATTCGCTGAGTCATTGGAGTGGCAGCATTTCCGATATCTATCTGACTAGCAGCTATATCAAATTTCCTACCATCTAGTGAAATTTGCTTAGTTAATCCTGTAATAGCATGTTTGGTAGTTGTATAAGCTACAGCATCTGGTCGAGGAACATGTGCGGAAATTGATCCATTATTAATTATTCGTCCTCCCATGGGAGATTGATTTTTCATAATTTTTATAGCTTCTTGAGTACACAAAAAACTTCCAGTCAGATTAGTATCCACTACTCTTTGCCAATCTTCTAAAGAAATTTCTTCCATAGGCATTCTAGGAGATCCAATTCCAGCATTATTAAATAAAACATCTAATCTACCGAATTTTTCTAATACCAATGAAAATAAGTTTTTTACTGAATTTGCATCACCCACATCTGTAGAAACTGCAATTACCTTATTATTGGAAACACCCGATTCTTCAATAGTTTCATTCAACAATTCTTTTCTTCTTCCTGCTAAAGCAACTGAATATCCATCTTTTAGTAAATGAATTACAGCACTTTTTCCAACTCCAGATCCTGCTCCAGTCACAACGGCAACTTTATCTTTTGATTCCATATTTACTCCTTTATTCTTCCCAATTTAATACAAATAATCTTTGTTCGGCTGTTTCAGGAGAATCTCTAAAATTTCCTGCAACATTATTTCTTAATTGCTCAATTCTATTTAATGCTTGTTGTCCTGACAAACCATGTCTTACCAAATAACATCCAATAACAGTCCCTGTTCTTCCTAAACCTCTAAAACAATGTAAATATACTGGTTTGTTTGATGCAATTGATGCATCTACAAAATCCAAGATTTTTTTCATTTCTTCTTTAGAAGGAACTGATCTGTCTGGAATAGGGAATCTAATATAATCTGTAGAAACTGCTCGTCTCCTACGTTCTTTGTGTAAAACCGGCTGGTATGAAACCCTCTCGTTTTTTTCTGTCAAATCTACAAATACAACTATTCCTAGATCGAGTAAATCTCCTATTTTTTTATGTGCAGAATTCAATAAAATTGCTTTCGATTTCAATACAGCACTAATTAAATGAATGATTGTCCCCAAAAAAGTTTTGACATTATTTGAAAATTGATTACCCGGATATTCTCCAGCTGCAAAATCATCAGGTAAGACCCAATACGAAAAAGGATTGATTTTTTGGTTTTTATTTATAGACATACTGATACCATACCACTATCTTTATGTTAACTTGGATAATTAAAGAGGGATCATGGAAATCGATAAAAATAACAATTTGGTTTGGATTGATTTAGAGATGACAGGGCTAGAAGATGAACACCAAATCATAGAAATTGCGTCATTAGTTACAAATAATGAGTTAGAAATTCTGGCAGAAGGTCCACAAATTGCTATAAAAAAAACTGCAAAAGAATTAGAAAACATTAATAAATGGTCACTTGATCAACATACAAAATCAGGATTACTAGAAAAAGTAAAACAATCTAACATTTCTACAATAGAAGCCGAACAAATTACGTTAGATTTTTTAAAAAATTGGGTAAATGAAAAAACTTCACCATTATGTGGAAACTCCATTGGTACAGACAGAAGATTTATTAGAAAAGAAATGAAAGAATTAGAGGATTTTTTACACTACAGGATGATTGACGTTTCAACTGTCAAAGAATTAGTAGCAAGATGGTATCCTAATATAAAAATCCCTATCAAAAAAAACAATCATTTAGCAATGGATGATATCAAAGAAAGCATAGAAGAATTAAAGTGGTACAAATCCAATACATTTATAATTTCTTCTAAATAACCGAAACTATTAAAATGACTGAAAACCTAACAAACACAGACTTCATAAGAAATCAAATCGCTGAAGACATTAAAACAAATAAGTTTGATCAGATCATTACTAGATTTCCCCCAGAACCTAATGGATACCTTCATATTGGCCATGCAACTTCAATTTGTTTAAATTTTGGTATTGCTGAGGATTTTGAAAACGCAAAATGCAATTTAAGATTTGATGACACTAATCCTACAAAAGAAAATTTAGAATTTGTAAATTCAATCAAACAAGACATTCATTGGCTTGGATTTGATTGGCAAGACAATGAATTTTACGCCTCCAACTATTTTCAAAAATTATTTGAATTTGCACTCGAATTAATAAAGCTCGATAAAGCTTATGTCGACGATCAAACTTCTGAAGAAATTAGAATTAATAGAGGTTCTCTTACTGAACCAGGTATCAATAGTCCAAACAGGTCCAGAAGTATTGACGAAAATTTAAGACTATTTACAGATATGAAAAATGGGGAATTTCAAGCTGGAACCCGTGTCTTAAGAGCAAAAATTGATATGTCTTCACCTAACATCAACATGAGAGACCCTGTAATGTACAGAATCATAGAATCAACACATCATCAAACAGGGGATCTATGGAAAATTTATCCAATGTATGATTTTGCTCACGGTTTAAGTGATTCTATTGAAAAAGTAACTCATTCACTTTGCACTCTGGAATATGAGGCTCATCGTCCATTATATGAATGGTTCTTAAAAGAATTACAGACATTCCCATCTCAACAAATTGAATTCGGAAAAGTTTCATTGAGTCATACAATTTTAAGTAAAAGAAATTTACTAAAATTAGTTGACTCAAAAAAGGTGTCCGGATGGACAGACCCTAGAATGCCAACGATCTCTGGAATGAGAAGATTGGGTTATACTCCTGAAGCTATAAAAGATTTTTGCTCTAGAGTGAGTATCACAAGAAGGGAAAACATAGCTGACATAGCATTGTTAGAACACTGTGTTAGAGAGCATTTAAATTCTAAAGCTCAAAGAAGAATGGCAGTTTTAAGACCTTTAAAAATTACCATACAAAACTTTGATGAAAACTCCACTGACTGGATTGAGGCACCCAACCATCCCAAAAACGAATCTTTTGGTACTAGAAAAATACCTTTTACTAAAGAAATTTATATAGAAAGTAATGACTTTATGGAAAATCCAATTCCAAAATTTTTCAGATTATCACCAGGAAATGAAGTACGTCTTAGATATGGATATATCATTAAATGTATTGAAGTAAAAAAAGATCCAAATTCAGGTGAAGTCATAGAGTTGATATGTACATATGATCCCGAAACAAGAGGAGGGAATACTCCGGATGGCAGAAAAGTTAAGGGAACAATACATTGGGTAAGTGCATCAAATCATATATCGGCTGAAGTCAGACTATTTGATAGATTGTGCTCAGACACAAATCCAGATATTTCTTCAGAAGAATCACTAGATCATGTTCTTAACCCTAATTCATTGGAAATAATTTATTCTGCAAAACTTGAACCTGAATTATCAAAATCAAAATTAGAAGACAAATTTCAATTTGAAAGACTAGGATTCTTCTGTATAGACAATGAAGATTCAACCTCTGAAAATTTGATATTCAACAGAACTGCTACTTTAAGAGACAATTGGTCAAAATAATTAACTTTTGAAATCAGGTTTTTTTGCAAATAAGAACCCTAAACTTCCCAATATTGCCACTCCTGACAAAATATAAAATGCGAGATCGTAACTTCCTGTAATGTCGTACATACGTCCTGCTACCAATGGTCCTATCATCATCATAATTGACATGGGAGCCATAGATAGACCTAATACCTTACCAAACGATTTTCTACCGAAATATTCTCCTCTAATTGCTGTTCCCATGGGAATTCTTGCTCCAAATCCTAATCCATAAACCAAAACAAAAATAGGTGTCCAAAAAATTGATGTGATAAAAGTTGAAAAAACAACTCCGGAAGCTTGAATACATCCAAAAATACATAAGGCTATATTTTTGGGAACTTTATCACCAATAATTCCCCCAAAAATTTGAGCAACTCCCGAAAATAATAACGTGAATCCCCAAACCCAAGCGCCTATATTCACAGGGATTCCTTGATCTCTTAATGCTAAAATGAAATGAACAGTCATAGTTCCTATCAACATTGTCGAACAAGCATGACTAATAGATATAACCCAAAAAGATGAAGTCTTCAAAATTTGACCAATTCCCAAATCTATTTGATCTAATTCATTAGATTGATCAATCTCTGAATTTTCAGAGTCTATTTTCTTTTGAATGTACTCCTTTCCATCTGGAATTTCCCCAGATTCTTCAGGAGTGTTTCTAATTAACTTTGAAACAGGAACAGCAATCATAAAATAAAAAATAGCTATTCCGAGAGAAGCCATTCTCCATCCAGCATTTTCAGGCATTACCAACCATGCTAAAGCTGGAACCATCAGAAATCCACCAAAAGAAAATCCTACAGACCCAAATCCCATTGCCATACTTCTGCGTTTATTAAACCAGTTATTGATGACAGTCATCATTGGCAGCCAACCACCGCCAGAAGCTCCCATCATTAAAATGCCATACGAAATATAAAACATTGGTAAAGACTGAGTTAAACTTAAAAGTCCAAATCCAATTCCACACAATACCACTCCACCCAAAACCACTTTCCTAGAACCAAATTTATCTACTAATACTCCAATAATAGGCCCAATCAAGCTTCCTTCTAATTGACCTATTGAAAAAGCCCAAGAAAGCTGTGTCCTACTCCATCCAAATTCAGATTCCAACGAATCAATCCAAACTCCAATTGCTCCAAATGCAGGTGTCCCTGTTACAGAATTTAAAAACAAAGCTAAAATTACCAACCACCATCCATAAAACATTGTGTATTTCCAGGTAAATACAGAATTTCTTGACGAACTACGGCTAGATTTCATAAACAATTAACTCAATTACAGATTTATATATCAGTAATAATAATTCATGAATCTTTATATTGCATTGAGATTCTTATGAAATTTTGTATGAATTTCTAAAGAAGACATCATTCTTTTAGTGCGCTATACTACCCTCACTCAAATCACATAAAAACAAAGGTGAAAGAATGGTAGAACAACAAGTAGAAATTTTAAGACCCGAAACTCTTATTGAGGAATTTAAAAAAATTGGAGTTACTCACATCATTACCATACCTGATAGTGAAACTAACTATTTATATGAGTTGATGGAACAACAAGACTGGCTAGATGTTATTCCCGTATCTAGAGAAGGTGAATCCATGGCGGTAGCATTAGGGCTAAATATTGCAGGAAAAACTCCAGTTGTATTAATCCAAAATACAGGAATGTTAGAGTCTGGCGACTCTATTAGAGGAATGGCGTTAGATGCAGGATTCCCATTACTAATGGTTGTTGGGTATAGAGGATGGACTAGAAAAGGACATACTCCAGACTCTGCAGCAACTTATACAGAACCATTCTTAAACGCATTCAGATTAAATTACTATTTAGTAGAACATGACGCTGATGGGCCAAGAATTTCTGAAGCATTTGAAGAATCACAATTATCAAAAAAACCTGTCGTAGTTCTTGTTGGAGACGAATATCACGGGTTTAATCGTTAATTTAAAATATTTGGAGAAAAACATGATTGAAGCAAAAAAAGTATTTGAAGAATTTCAGAAACATAGAGAAAACGCCATAGTTTCTGTACAAGGAACATCCGGAAAACACTGGAAAGATATTTCAACTAATCAAAATAGAGATATTTCCCTTGGTGGGGCCATGGGGCAATCTACCTCAGCAGTTTTCGGATTAGCACTAGGCTTAAAAAATGAGAAAGTTGTACACTTTGACTCTGAAGGAGCCCTACTAATGAATTTAGGTGTTATAGCCTCAATAGCAGGTAAACAGCCTAAAAACTTCGTTCATTTTGTATTAGATAATGGATGCTATGCCACTACTGGGGGGCAACCAGTCCCAAACTCTGAAAGTATTGATTATGCACAAATGGCAGCCGGAGCAGGATATTCCAAAACATATAACTTTGACGATCTAGAAGATCTATCTACAAGTATGGAAGAAATCATGTCTATTGACGGCCCAGTTTTCGTTGCTGTGAAGGTAAATGCTGAAGTAGAAAACCTACCTATTGGTATGCGCAAAAGAACTCCCACAAGAAGCCGAGCAGAAACAATCAACGATCTCAGAAGCGAGTTAGGCATCAAATAATTTATGGCAATCAATTCTCCCAGAAAATCGTTTAGGGAAGTTTTAGAAGGAGAAGAATGCGTATTTCCTGCTTCAGTATTTGATCCCATATCATCTAGGATGGCGTGTGATTTAGGATTTGAAATAGGAATGTTTGCCGGTTCGATTGGATCTGCAGTAGTTTTAGGGAGTCCTGATTATATCCTTCTCACTCTTTCTGAATTTGCAGATCAATCACGTAGGATCTGTAGAGCATCTGATTTACCATTAATGGTTGATGCTGATCATGGTTATGGAAATGCTTTAAATGTTTCTAGGACGATTGAGGAATTAGAAAATTCTGGCGTATCTGCTATCACAATAGAAGATACTAGCTTACCTCGAACTTACAACGAAACATCTCAAAGATTAATCAGCTTAGACGAAGGCAAAGGTAAAATTAATGCTGCATTAAATTCTAGAAAGGACCCTCAACTTTCTATAATAGCTAGGACAAGCGCTGTAACTATTTCATCTTTAGAAGAAGCTATCATAAGAGCAAAAGAATATGAACAATTAGGGGCTGACGGAATATTCTTCACTGGAGTTTCAAAAATTTCTGATTTAGAACAAATTTCTTCAGAAATCAAGATACCTATTTTATTAGGTAATCTGACTCAAGAAATTAACAATAAAACATTTCTATCTTCTGTAGGAGTAAAAGTTGCACTTCAAGGTCACTTACCCTTTTATGCTGGACTTAAATCTATATACCAAACAATGCATGATTTAAAAAATGGAGCCTCAACTGATCAATTAATGCCAAACATTTTGTCAGATGCAGAAATCAATCGATTCATTAATCTTGAAGATTTTAATCAAATGATAAAAAAATTTATGTAACAAAACACAATTAATTAGAGTTATAATTATCGTTCGCTTCAAACAATGGAATGGGGACTAAATGTCACAAAATACTACAATTACTCTAGGTGGAGGATGCTTTTGGTGTGTAGAAGCCGTGTTCGAAAAAATTCACGGCATCACTAAAGTAGTCTCAGGTTATAGCGGAGGGTCTAAAGAAAACCCTACATATCAAGAAGTATGCTCAGAAACTACTGGGCATGCAGAAGTAGTGCAAGTTTCATTCAATGATGAAGTAATCAACTTAGATACTATTTTAGAAATTTTCTTTGCTCATCACGACCCAACTACTTTAAACAGGCAAGGGGGCGACGTAGGAACCCAATATAGATCTGTGATTTTTTATCATGATGAAAATCAAAAACAAATTGCTTTAGAGACTATAAAATATTTAGATGAGCAAAAATTCTTTTCAAATAAAATTGTCACAGAAGTGATGAAAATTGAAAATTTTTATATTGCTGAGGACTACCATCAATCTTTTTATCAAAACAACCCTTATCAACCCTATTGTCAATTTATTATCAATCCCAAAATGGAAAAATTAAAACAGAACTATTCACATTTAATTTCTACAGAAAAAACAGGAACTTTACATGATTTCTAGAATACAAATCCCTAAAATTCAGGGAGCTGATGAATTATTCACCGAACCTTATCTGAATTATTTAATTCATTTGCATGACAAATTCTCTGATCAAATTCAAATATTGAGAAAAGAAAGATTAACTAATCTACAAAAGGCACATGAACATGGTCTTGAAACTTTAAAGTTGCCAATTTCAGAAATTAACACTCAAGATTGGCATGTAGATTCAGTACCTGAAGATTTAAAGCAGCCTGGAATAGAAATTTCTGGGCCGTCATCAATAGCTTCAATGATGGTCAATGCCCTCAATCCAGGGCCTGAGGGCGAAAGGGCCGTGGGGTATCTAGATGATGATGAAGATTCAGGAGGACATTCATTACAAGACACTATCAATTCCGCAATCAATAGATTATCCGCAATCAACAAAACCTTAGAGGTAGTAGATTCTAATAGAAACAGACATTACAAATTACAACCTGGGAACCTACCATTTTTCATGCACCGTGAAAGAGGGCTGCATTTAGATGAACATGAAATAAAAATTGATGGCGCCCCTATTTCTGCAACTTTACTCGGAACTTCCCTAACTATTTTTTATTGTGGCCAAGCTCAATTCAAGAAAAATCTAGGAGTTTATTTCTATCTGCCAAAATTAGAGAGTGTTGCTGAAGCAAAACTATATAAACAAATTTTTGATGAAAGTAAAAAATTTTTAAATTTATCTGAATCTAATATTATCAAGGCAATCATACTTGTTGAATCTCTCCCAGCTGTATTCCAAATGGAAAACATGCTTCACGCTTTAGGGAAATACGGTGCTGGATTAAATGCAGCTAGATGGGATTTAAAAGCAAGTATTTTAGAATTTATTATGACAAACAGTAATTCAGTTTGGCCAGACAGGTTTGATGTCGATATTAAAACGACAGAATTCATGTCAAATATTTTCAGAAGGTTAGTTGCAATATGCTTAAAACATAGTGCCATTGCAATAGGAGGCATGGCCACCGCTCTCCCCTCATCAGATGATGAAATAAATAAAATTGCTGCAAAATCAATTCAAACAGATAAAGAATGGGAAGCTCAACAAGGGTTTATTAGAGGTTGGAGTGCCCACATATACCATATGAAAACCGCATCAGATCCTTTCAAAAATTTAGCTAAAACTGGCTGGACACCATCTAGTGAATTAAAAAATCCTGAAAATTTCCCTATAAAAATTGAAACTCCTACAGGAAAAATCACATCTGAAGGGACTAGAAGAAATATCAGAACAATTATCGAATATGTTGAAGGATGGCTGAATGGAAGAGGAGCTAAAGGAATTGACAGCCTAGAGGGGTACCCCGGTAAAAGGCCTGCACTAATGGAAGATTTAGCCACTGCAAGGATATCTGTAGGTCAAGTAGCCCAAAGAATTATCCACTCAGTTTCTTCAGAAGACACTGGTGATACACATACTATGGAATATATATTAAGCCTCATTAAGTCTGAAACTGAAGCTATTCTAAAAATAAGAAAACAAGAGTCTCCAAATGAGTTTGATTCTATTCAAAAAAACTACATCCAATCTTCCAAAATTACATCCAACTGGATCAAAAACTATACAGAACTTAATTTTAGAAGTTTAGGGTCATATTCAAAACAACAATTACTAGAAATGTAATCCTATTTGGATCTTGAAGAAGTAGGATTAGGATGGCTATATCGAAATTCTTCTTGTGTAATGAGTTTTTTATATGAACCAAATATTTCTTCTGAGTTATCTCCCACAAAATCTAACGGATCATGCTCAACTTCATCCTGATCAAAAATATTTTTAATTTGATAATCCGTGAATCGCTCAGCTGGAATTCTACCTGCATCTCGAATCATACCCCGAAATTCAGATGGGGGTTTTAGTTGCCCATGAAGAGCACCAGCTGAAGTAGAAATACTTTCATTAATTAGAGTTCCTCCTAAATCATTAACTCCAGAATTTAAGAGCAATTGAGACATCCTGTCCCCTTCTTTAACCCAAGAAGCCTGAATATTTGAAACCCAATTGTTTAAAACTATTCTTGAAATAGCATGCATTTTAATTACATCCATTCCTGTAGGACCTGATTTAATATTTTGAGTCCCATTTAAACCTTGTAAAAACATAGGGGCTTCTGAATTAACAAAACTCAATGGTACAAATTCAGTAAACCCACCAGTTTGTTTTTGCATTTCTCTTATAAGTACTAAATGATCAGCAATATGCTTAAAAGTTTCTACATGCCCAAACATGATAGTTGAAGTGGTAGGAATCCCAATTTCATGTGCACTAGTAATCACTTCTTTCCATTGGTTTACAGTAATTCTTCCAGGAGAAATTTTATCTCTAAGTTCTTGATCTAAAATTTCAGCAGAAGTCCCAGGCAAACTACCTACTCCTGCAGATTTTAAATCACTTAAATATTCTTTTATAGAACAGTTAGATCTAATTGATCCATACAAAACCTCTTCTGGTGAAAAACCATGTATATGAATTTCCGGAAGTTCTTTTTTAATAGCCTCAGTAATTTTTAGATATAAGTCACCTTCCATTTTGGGAGGCAACCCTGCTTGAATACATACCTCTGAAGCTCCATATTCCCATGCTTCTTTAGCACGTCTAACAATCTCAGAAATTGGGAGTAAATAACCCTGTTCTCCTTGATAATCTCTACTAAATGCACAAAAACCACATCTTTTAATACAAACATTAGTAAAATTAATATTACGATTAACTACGTAAGTTACTAAGTTACCTGATGACCTTCTACGAAGTTCATCAGCTACTAGAATTGTAGATTGATATTCTAAATTCTGAGTTTGCAATAGCTTTTCTATGTCAGAAGAAGAAATATCATCGCCATCTAGAGCACTTTCAAGAATTTCTTTAACCTCTACATCAATAATTTCTAACAAATTATTGACAGTAAAATTTTCTTTAGATTTTTCATTCATATCTATCAAGTCCCCATTTCACATAACCCAATTCATCGGACATTGAATTTAGTTGGGAACACATTGTATCAGACAAAAAATCCTTATTATTTACGAAAAATTCAGGATAAACAGGAAGCCTAGGAACAAGCTCATACCCTTGTGAGTTAGTCTTTGATTTTAATTCTTTAATTAATGGCCAAGGAGCTTCAGGATTAACATAATCTATGGTTAAAGGTGATATTCCACCCCAATCATTGATACCCACAGAAACATATTTCTCAAAATTTGAAATACTCAAATTTGGTGGAACTTGAATATTCATATTAGGTCCTAAAATTAATCTAGAAACTGCAACTGTCCACATCATTTCGACTGAAATCGCATCTGGAAAATTCTCCATAGGAGTTGAAGGTTTAGCACGAAAATTCTGTATAATTACTTCTTGAATATGTCCATATTTTTCATTCATTTCTCTTATGGCTAAAAGGGAATCAATTCTATCTTTTGGCGTCTCTCCAATACCTATAAGTAACCCAGTAGTGAAAGGTATTCCTAATTCACCAGCTATTTGTATAGTTTTCAATCTTGCGACAGGTCTTTTGCTTGGAGCTAACGCATGAGGCCCACCAGCTTTATACAATTCTTCACTTGTACTTTCTAACATCAATCCCATTGAAGGATTTGATGGTTTTAAATTTTCCATTTCTCTAGTACTCATAGTACCTGGATTAGCATGAGGGAAAAGACTTGTTTGATTCATAACCATTTGAGTCATATCAGACAAATATTCTAATGTGGTTTTGTAACCTCTATCATTTAGCCAAATTTTAGCTTCTATATATTTTAATTCAGGTCTTTCGCCTAAAGTAAATAAAGCTTCAGTACATCCTAACGATTCAGCTTTTTTTGCTAAATCCAAAATTTGTTCCTTACTCAGATATAAATGTTCTAAGTCAGATGGTTCCGCCCTAAAAGTACAATACCCACAATAATCTCTACACATTCGTGTCAAAGGTATAAACACTTTAGGAGAAAAAGAAATTTGTTTCCCCTTTAAATAATCTCTGATTTGTGAAGCAACATCAGATAATTCACTTAAATAATTTTCTCTAATTTGAGAGAATACATATGCCTCTGAATCTTCAATTCTTTGAAGTTTAGCTGCCTTTGAAATTATTTCATGAAGATTTGTTTCAGTGGAATTCATAGATGAGTATTATACAATTTAACTAATGCACTACATAATATTAATATGACAAATCAAAAAGCTATTGAAATTTCAAATCTTCAAAAAAATTATGGTGAACTTGAAGTTCTAAAAGGAATTGACTTGTCAGTATTTAAGGGTGAAGTATTTGCTCTATTAGGTCCTAATGGAGCAGGTAAGACTACTACTATAGAAATTTTAGAGGGGCACAGATATAAATCTTCTGGAAAAATTTCTGTTTTAGGTTTTGACCCAGAAAAAAACTCCACAGATTTCAGAAGAAAAGTCGGAATAGTATTACAAGAAACCGGAATAGAACAATACTTAACTGTCAGTGAAGTATTAACTCAATTTAGTGGATTTTACGAAAACCCCATCTCAATTAAAAGATTATTAGAAATCACAGGACTTAATAGATTTAAAGACCAAAAAGTTAAAAGATTATCGGGAGGACAAAGAAGGCGTTTAGATGTCGCAATAGGGTTAAGTGGCAACCCTGAATTACTGTTTTTAGATGAGCCAACCACCGGATTTGACCCTTCAGCTAGAAGAGATTCATGGGAAATGATTCATAACTTAAGAGAACTAGGAAAGACTATATTACTTACGACTCATTACATGGATGAAGCAGAATACCTATCTGACAGAATTGCCCTAATGTTTGAAGGGAGCATTAAATCAGTAGGCACCTTGAATGAATTAAGAAATGAAAATAACACCTCAATTATCACATTTCAATCTAAAGAAGATTTAACAAAATTACCCAATAACATACTAAGAATTTTAGACAAAAAATCCAATTTTTATAGCATTGAAACTGAAATTCCAAACTCAATATTATTAAATCTTTTAGATTGGGCATCAAAAGAAAAGATACAATTAAATGATTTGTCTGTTACACCCAAATCTTTAGAAGACATATTTTTAGAAATGGCGAGAGAAATTAATGAGATCAATTAAACTAGGGTTAAGACAAATTATTTATGAAAATAAAGCATATAGAAGAAATCCTGCTGCTGCTTTTTTCACATTAGTATTTCCTCTGTTGTTTCTTGGAATGTTAAAAATTTTTGGGGATGGCCTTGTAGAAATCGATGGAGGAGAAGTAACTAGAGCAACAATTTATATTCCTATGATTACTGCATTTTCAGTAGTAAGTTCTTGTTACACAGGAATCGCAATGACTCTCACATTTAATAGAGATAACGGAATTCTAAAAAGAATGCGTGGAACTCCTCTAAATTTAGGGCCATTTTTATTTGGAAAAATAGCTCATAATGTGCTTATATCAATTTCTTTAGTCATAATAATTTTTACTATTGGAATATTATTTTTTGAAGTTTCAATTACTCCAAAAACATTCCCAGCTTTAATCATCATTTTAATATTAGGGTCAGCAACTTTTAGTGCATTAGGAATTGCGATCACCACTATTATTCCTAACTCTGATGCTGCCGCCCCTATAGTGAACGCCAGTGTAATACCGTTGATGTTTATATCAGATGTTTTTATTCCTATGGACAATGCTCCCAGTTGGATCAATTTTATAGCACAATTATTTCCTGTAAGACCATTTTCTGTTGCCTTACAGGACACCTATAATCCTTTCGTAAGTTCTTGGGGGCTAGACATTCAAAACATTTTAGTTTTAGTTGTATGGTTATCTGTAGCAATTTTTATTTCTATCAAATTCTTCAGATGGGAACCAAGTAGTTAGATGACGATCTAAATGATAGGATCGATAATCATCGTTTAAGGAGAAATTTATGGGAGCTCTAAGCAATATTAAGGTTTTAGATTTATCTAGAATTCTTGCAGGTCCTTTCGGGACTCAGATTCTTTCAGATCTAGGTGCAGAAGTGTGGAAAATTGAATCACCATGGGGTGATGATACTAGAAGTTGGGGGCCACCATTCATTGGAGATGAAAGCGCTTACTATTTATCTGCCAACAGAGGGAAAAAAAGTTTAATTGTTAATCTTAGAGATGAAGAAGGTCAAAAAATCATCAAAGACTTAGCAAAAGAAGCTGATATTTTTGTGGAAAACTTTAAAGTTGGAAACCTAAAAAGATTTGGATTAGATTACGAATCTATTTCTGCCATTAACCCCAAAATCATTTATTCATCTGTAACAGGATTTGGGCAAACTGGACCTAGAGCACCGGAACCTGGTTATGACGCTGCACTTCAAGGCATGACAGGGATAATGAGTGTCACTGGAGAATCTGATGGAAACCCGACTAAAGTAGGAGCATCGTGGATAGACATCATGACAGGACTTACATCTACTATCGGAATACTTGCCGCATTAAACGAGCGCAACATTAGCGGAAAAGGGCAATATATTGACGTGTCGTTATTTGATGTAGGGATAGCATGTATGGCGAATATTGCTCAAAGCTACTTAGCTACTGGAATTGCACCTGGCAGAATCGGAAATGCCCATCCACAAATCGTCCCTTACCAAGATTTTACTGCTTCAGATGGGAATTTCATGATGGCAGCTAATAATGAAGATCAATTTTCACGTTTATGTGAAGTGATCGGAGAATCTGATTTACCTCAAAACTCTAAATTCAAAGATAATGCAGCTAGAGTCAAAAATCGAAATGAACTTGAAAAAATATTAAATAATAAATTTATAGAATTTCCTAAAACTCATTGGATTGAAGTTCTACAAAATGCAGGGCTAACTGTAAGTCCAATTAATACACTAAAAGAAGTATTTGAAGACGAGCAAGCAAAAGCACGAAACTCTATTTGGAACATAGAACATTCCTCCATAGGAAATATTCAGGTATTGGGTAGTGCTTTACAGCATCTCAGCAGAACTCCGGCTGAGCCGCAAGGTCCTCCTCCTTTATTAGGTGAACATACTGTAGAAATTATGAAAAATGTTTTGAAACTAGATGATAACAAAATTAAAGAATTATTAGCTAACAAATCTATTACAGGAATGATAAATGAAGATTAAAGAAATTCGTGCAGTCACACTTAATATTCCTAAAATTCCCCCCAAATCAAAATCTCGAAGACCAAACTGGAATAATTCATCTCCCAGAGCATTACCGATTAATAAATATCCGGAATTTTCTACTAAACATGGGCAAATGCCGGGAGCCAATTCATCTGAAGAAGTTTGGGTTCAAGTAATTGCTGAAGATGGTACATGGGGATTAGGCGAAACCAGTTTTGGTGAAATCACCGCTACTATAATTGATTATCATTTTGCACCATTATTAATTGGTAGAGACTGTATGGCTCTAGAATACTTAAATGATCTTATGTGGAGATCTACTCAAAGATTTGGAGCTGGAGGTCTTTCTACAGTTGCGCAATCAGGAATAGATTTGGCTTTATGGGATTTAAAAGGGAAATTATTGGATCAACCAGTCTACTCTCTAATTGGGGGCCCATGTAGAGATAAAGCTCTTTGTTATGTTACATCTGATGATGTTGATTGGTCATTAGAATTAGGTTTCAAACAATTTAAGGTTTCAAATCCAGCGCACTATGACATGGGAATAGATGGGCTAGATTTAGTTGAAGAAAAAATTGCAAAAGCAAGAGACATGGTAGGTAATCATTCTGAGTTAATGTATAACCCTGTAATGTCATTCAACGTTGAATTTGCTGTGAGAATGGCTGAAAGGCTTAGACCTTACAACCTCAGATGGTTTGAAGAACCTTTAATACCAACTGATTTAGAAGGATATATTGAACTTAAAAAAGCAATCAACTGGGTCCCTTTAGCTACTGGCGAAGATCATCATGGCCGATGGGGATTCAGACAGCTAGTTGAAAACAGGGCAGTCGACATTTTGCAACCTGACATGAAATGGTGTGGCGGGCTTTCGGAAGCACTTAAAGTTTATGCAATAGGTGAAGCAGCAGGAATAATCACTGTTCCCCACGCCGCTGCTGCTACTCCATGGGGCCAACATTTTGCAATAGCTATGCCAGAATCACCCGTTGCAGAATTTTGGATGGGAAGTGATCCGGGAATACCATTAGAAGAAGTCTGTCCAATACCGGGCATGCCTATGCCAAAAGATGGATACATTAAACCTTCTGATGCACCGGGATTTGGCATGGAAATCAAAGAAGAATGGATTATACCTTGGGATCATGACGCAGTGAGGAAAAAATAAAAATTTGAATTCTAAGATTTATATCTTCTAGCATCTATAAAATTTTTGGTAAAAATCACAGTTGAAAAAATTGATGTTCCAACCATTATTAAAACTCTGATTAATCCAACACCTCCATCATCAATTGACTTTGGAAGTCTTGTAAAAATAAGAGCAAACAATATTAATAGAGTTAATACAATAGCTACATGTACAAAAATTCTATTCATCTTTTCATTGATATTGGACAGAAAAAAGCAAATCAGAATTAACGCCCCAAACATTGTTGGAATCAATGCAGTTGGAGAAGAGACATCTATAAATCCCCAAACACCCATAAAAATAAGAGAAATTGAGTTGATGAAATTAGCAGTTTTTGGATTCATAACACCTTTATAGATCTGATTTAATTTTTTAAGAATCCAACTTTTTCGTACTCATTTTTCACAACTGGCCTGGCATCTACCTCTAACCAATCTTCAAGAATTTCAGAATACAAACTCCTAAAATCTAAATTAAACCGAAGGTCGCCTTCTAATAAATCTGAAGGGGCTAAAGAAGGATAGTCACTATATTGACCACCTTTCACTGAATCCCCAATGACAAATGCTACACCACCTGAACCATGATCAGTTCCATTACCATTATCTCTCACTCTTCGACCAAATTCTGTGAATACAAACATAATGACATCTTCACTTTGATTAGCTTGCTTCATATCTTCATAAAAATTATAAATACCACCACAAACATCAGTCAGTAAACCTTCTTGTAGAGCAATTCCATTAGTATGAGCATCAAAACTTCCATGTTGGGTATAACAAATTCTAGTACCTATATCAGCTTGAAAAACTTGTGCTGCACCCTTCATTGCTTTAGCAAATGAATTATGAGCATATTCAACATCTGAATTGTATTTACTAGTTACAGTACTAATAATGTCAGCACCCCTTAGAGCATCTAAGCCTGTCTGGCTTAAATAATCCATTACAGGGCCACTTCCGATCGCCTGAGAATACATGTCTTTAAACGCCTGAAGGGCCTCATTTCTCTGATTTGATTGCCCAAGGTGATTCATTAAACCATACGAATCTAAATCAGTGACTGAAGCTACTGGGGCTCCAGGAGAAACTAGAGCTCGTGGTAAACCTGACCCAAAATTAACTGCCGCAACAACATTGTCATGACTGGGATACATTTGGTTTATAGCGTTACCTAACCACCCTTCATTACCAACTTTAGTTGGTTCTGCAGTATGCCAAATATCCATAGATCTAAAATGAGATCGATTAGGTTCTGGATAACCTACTCCATGAATAATTGCTACTTTCCCTTCGTCATATAATTCTTTAATTGGTTGCATGACGGGATTCATTCCTAAACCTCCGCCAATCGGAATAACTCTATCTTCAGTAATTCGTACATTTGGTCGATTATCTACATAATGTGGATTGTTATAGGGAACAATACAGTTTAAATAGTCATTCCCACCTGACAATTGAACTACTACTATTTTCTTATCACCCATCAAATTTCTCCTATGATCCTAAGAATTTAAAGATTCAAAAATCTGAAACCTATGCCTACCCGTCTCTAAAACATATATTCGCTCATTTTCATCTAAATGTACTGCTACTGGATCCCAAAAATAAGGCTCCATTCTTGCAGATATTTCATGGACATCTTCTGTGTCTGGTTCATATATCGGCACAAAAGATTCTCTAGCTCTTCGTTCATCATCTTGAGATGACAAATATTCTACTGACCAAGGATTTAAATCCGCTGCACCTCTATGCGAAGTAATGAATTGACCTTTCGAATCAACTATTTGTAATCTTTGATTCCCCCAGTCTGCAACATATATGTTGCCTTTAGAATCAATGGACATATGAGCTGGTCGATTAAATTGTCCAAGACCATTTCCTGATTCTCCTATTGATAATACAAATTCACCATCCGTTGTAAATTTTTGAATTCTGTCATTACGCCAATCAGCAATATATATATATCCTTCTGAATCTTCAGAAATACCCCACGGCAAATTAAATTGGCCTTCTTGAGTACCTTTTTCACCCCATTGAGAAATAAATTCCCCATCAAAAGAATATGTCTGAATTCGATTATTTCTTGAATCCACTATCATTAGATTTCCATCTTTGACTAGCATTCCGCTGGGTTGATTAAATTGACCGTCACCAGACCCTTTCTCTCCCCAGGAGCTGATAGCATTTCCATCGCGATCAAATTTAGTAATCCGATGATAGAACTCATCAGCTAAATATAAATTTTCGTCTTCATCTAGTACTATAGAAGTTGGCCACATCATTCCGCCTAAAGCAGAATTATAAGTACCTATTTGACCTATAAAATCGTGATCTGCAGTAACTATTTGAATACCATTAGAGCCTGCAGTTGAGGGTTTACCTCTACTAGCTACAAATATAGTTCCATCAGATCTGATCGCCATAGATGTAGGAAGCGAGAATCCTCTCCCTCCAAAATCTGCACAAAATCCCACATTAGTAACATATTGTAATTCTTTTGCACTTGTTACCATTTGATCTCCTTATACCATCTGATATTCTTGACTAGAAACTACCAACTGGATTATAGCTACAGTTGCTTCATCAAATTTTTTGGATTCTTCAAGGCTTTCCCAAGACATTTCACCAAATTTTGATGCGTAAGATTTTAAGCCACTTATAGTAGAATCCAACATGTCCAAGGGACCTAAAACATCAATACAATGTTCTACTAGTGAATCACTATTCATCTCTTTTGATTGGGAAAAAGATTGTATTCTAGTAATAATATCTCTTATACCTTCCTTATCGGGATCACTCAAAATTTTACTAGCAAAATTAACTCTCTCTACATAAGCTCCAGTGTTAATCCATTCAGTTCCACCTTGCCACCCCTCTACACTAGGAGGTCTCAGAATAGCTTGACCCATATTCGAAGAAGCTGAATCAGCAGCAAATATATCACCTGAAGGCAACTCAATAGGACCAGCTAATCGCAATGTTCCAACAACCATTTCTGCAGGGCTTTTAATTCTCGCAAATTGTGATGACTGATCTTTAAAAAAATCTGATTCGAACAAAACTTTAAGCATAGCTTTAATGTTGTGATCTGATTCAAAATAGGCCTTCACCATCAAATCAATTGCTTTAGGGTCTCTAGGCTGTTCGTGGGGCCATTGAGGGACTGGTAACTCGTCTGCCACAAAAAAGTGGTACAAATGCCTTGCCACAAATCTAGCTGTTGATTCTTGCTCACAAATGATTCTGACTGCATCTTCCCCATTCCAATTACCTGTTTGTCCTAAAATAGTTTTTTGTCCATGGTCATGGTCAGAATCATCATACTTAAACTGCCAAGCCATATATGCATAAGGACGAGCAGTATTGTTTCTCATTTTAATAGACATATAAGGTTCGTTTTCAATAGTCCAACCTGTAAAAGCTCTAGCTGTTTCTTTGATATCTTCCTCTGAATAATTTCCTACACCCATTGCAAATAATTCCAAAATTTCACGGCCATAATTCTCATTAATATTTGAACCATGATTATCTTGATTATCTAGCCACATAATCATAGCGGGATCTTTTGATAATTGAACTAATAAATTATCAAATTTTCCCATCCCATATTCTCTAAACATATCTATTTGACTTGTCATTGGTTTATTTTGAATCAATTTGTATGTAGCTGTTGCAAACACTCTATGCCAAAACAAACAAACTTTTTCTCTTAATGGGGTATCAGTCATTACTAATCGATATATCCAATGAGCTCCACCACCAGATCTTAAATCTGATAAATCAACGTGATATCTCCGAATTAAATCATCTGGAATTTCATCAGGATGGGCAGGATTAAGAAGTTCATCCAACATGCCTTCATACCCTAAACTCATTGCTCTTTCTAATTCTACTGGCGTAGCACCAAAACCAGCTCGCCTCAAAAGATGAGCCATTAAAGAAATTTCTTGTTTAGATTCAACTGTAGTCATAATTTTCCCCTAAAAATCCCATGATTAATAAAAGTGATATGCGGATAATAGTAAACTAAAATACAGGTGTCAAAAATTTACTGTTTCTATTTATAACTTTTTAAATTCCCTTCACGAAACTGAGAAATAAAATTCATACAATATTCATCGTGTCCCAACAACATTTCAGAAGCAATTTTCACAGGACCACAATCTAAATCCAAATTTTGAATTTTTTCAATATCACTTTCCAATGGATTGATAATTCCAGAATTAGCTCCGGCGTCAATTGACAATTTAATTAAAGTATCATTAATTAATTTCCTAGCTGGTAGCCCAAAAGAAACGTTGCTCATCCCACCAGAAATATGAATTTCTTCTCCAAATTTTTTTCGTATCCCTTTTATAGAATCCAAAAAATGATTCCCATATCTTTTATCTACAGAAATAGGAAAAAGTAAGGGGTCAACATGGATTTTGTTTAATGGAATTTGTCTTTGCCAACATTCATCAATCATTTTGGAAACATTCGACAATCTCTCTTCATCATCCTCAGGCATACTATCAAATCCAGCTGCAGTGATCATTACAAAAGTATTATGCTGTGAAACGTCATCTAAAACACTCAATCTTTCCAAAGAAGCAGAGTTAATCATAGGTACACCCTGAGGCTGTTTATTTAATTGGTATTCATTTAATCCTGATCTAATAATCTCTACACTAGAAGAATCTATACTAGGGGGAATTGAAGCTACTGAACAGTAAAACCCTATTAACCACTTCATTGATGCTTTTTGAATATCAATTTTGTGAGAAATTTCATCTACGTTCAAATCTAAAAAAGTAGCCCCTGCATTTTCTTGCCTTAAAACTTCAGTTTTAATGTAGTGTTCGCCGATTTCTCGTTCACCAGGATCATTAGACATACCCAAAATTACCGCAACCATAAAATGTTTTACTCTTCCTTCTGTAAATACCTTGGTATCCTTAATCTGATCAGGAATTGGCATCAAATGAGTATTGCCATCTAAGTCTTTATAACTAACGAATTCTTCCCCTTTTTTATCTTTAACTATTCTCTTCCCATTCCTCATTAAAACTCTGGTCGTATGAATATTTTCTCCAATTATTGTGAAATCTAAGCTCAAAAAATTATCTCCAAAAAAATGATATTTACAATGTTACATGATATTTAAATTTGTACAGGTTAAATACTTGCCAAATTTATTAAAGTAATCGATGATCTATTGAATTGGGAGGTGTCAAATGGAAACTTTTGATCCTATATTTAATGTTAAAGATAAAACAATTATTGTAACTGGAGCTTCTTCAGGATTAGGGGCAGCTTTTGGTGAAATTTTAGCTTCTAGAGGAGCTAAAGTTGTCTTAGCTGCGAGAAGAATTGAAAAATTAGAAAAATTACAATCAAAATTGTCCGAAAAAGGATTTACTGTAACAAGCATTCAGTGTGATGTGACAAGTTCTGATGATGTATCAAATCTTTTCATTAAAACTGAACAACAGTTTGGGGATATAGATGTTGTCGTGAATAATGCGGGGGCCAGTTCTGATGAAGCTTCAGTTCCAGAACACATGACAGATGAAATGTTTCAACAAACAATTTCAGTGAATCTACTTGGATTATGGTACTGCTGTAGAGAAGCAGGACAAAGAATGCTAAAGCAAGGAAAAGGATCAATCATAAATATTTCATCAGTAGCTGGATTAGGGGGAATGAAAGGGGTACCCACAGCATATCAAACAACTAAAGGAGCTGTGGCGACTTTAACTCAAAGCCTTTCTGCTAACTGGGCAGATAGAGGCGTTAGAGTAAATGCGATTGCTCCAGGTTGGTTTAAAAGTGAATTAACAATGGGATTAATTAGAAATAAAACTTTTAGACAAAGACTTAATTCTAATGCTCCTATGGGTAGAATTGGGAATACAGAAGAATTAGCTGGAGTACTACTACTTTTAGCTTCCGATGCTTCAAGTTTTATTACTGGAGAAATCATTTCAGTCGACGGAGGAATACGAGGATCTATAGGAATGCCATTTTGGACGGATGAGATGTTCGAACTAAAAGAAAAAGCTTTCCCAGAAACCGGATCAAGAATTAAAACTACCGTGGAAGAATAGTGAACAATTTAGAATCAAAAATCGCGTTATTCAAAAAACTGTCCGATCAAATGTTACAAACTTTTGGAAATTTAACTCCAGAGCAATTTGAACAAAAAAGTAAATGCCATCAATGGGCAATTAAAGACATAGGATCACATTTAATTGCTACAAATGGATTCGCAATCAATTCTATCCAAAGATCTTTTCAAGGAGATTATTTACCAGCCGAAGGGCAACCAAATCCAGGATCAGCAAATTCACAATCTATGGCTGCAGGAATAGCATCAAGAGCCATTCAAATTTCAGAGACTGCCCTACCTAATAACTCTGAATTAATTAATGTTCTCTTTGAAATGGAAACAAGTTTATTTGATGTATTCAGATCAATTAACGAACATCAATGGAAGTTACCTGCATATCATCCTATAGCAAAATTTTCTCCACAACTTTTCTTAGACATGTCACTCATAGAATTAATCCTCCATACTTGGGATATTAATTCTGCACTAGACTCAAGTTATGAAATTGCTTTTGAAGAATCCCAAATTATCAATCAAATTTGGGTCAATCCAGAGATTAGTAATTGGTTATACACTCCTGACGAAACTCAAGAAGCTGAGCTGGTTTGTGATGTACATTTGTCACAACCTCTCAGAATAATTACATGGAGGGATCAGATCGTAATTAGTGAAATCCCAAAAAATTCTGACTTAATACCAAATGCCAATATTGAAGTTAGAGAAAATGATTTTCCTCTTATGATATCTGCTAGAGACAACATTGAAATAGCTATAGAACAAAATCGAGCTGAAATATCTGGTGACAAAGAAATTATTTACAAATTCCATCAATGGTTTAAGGGAACATGAGTAAAAACAAACCTATAGAAGACTTGCCTTATGAGTGGTTTTTGCTTGATGAATATGGAATTGATTGGAAAGATTCAAAAAAAATCGATGAACTTTTGTCAAAATATAAAGGATCAGATAGATCTGGACGTTTTGTAAAATGGGTTTGGAGACTTTCTTATAAATTTTCAGACCATGATTCCGGTTACATATTCACTCTTGCAGAAGAACTAGCACAAAAAGAACGCGAAGGCTTGTTATCAGAATAAAATTAATCAGTTGCGTTTTAATTTCACCTTGCTTATAGTACCCAAATCAGTCAATCAAATTTCTAGGAGATATCTATGCCTACATCAGATGAAATCCGACAAAATATTAGTAAATCTGCTGAAAATTTCAAACAAACTGTCAATTCATTTAATGGTAATTGGACAAAAGCTCCTGATGACGAAAATTGGTCGGCCCAGCAAGTAGCAGAACACACAGTAAAAGCTATAATTTTTTTCGCACGAATAGTTTCTGAAACGATGCAATCTAGGCCTCCAGAAAAAGTTGAGAGTGAATTCCCTACTAAAACAGATGCAATTGCTGCTCATGAATCAGCTGTGAGTATATTGGATAGAGTATTTAGGTATGTGGAAGACAGAGATCTTGGCAAACCTGTAGACAGATCTGATGAAAATGATTGGCCTGCAACGATTGAAGGTGCTATGACTAGATCGTACACACACTTTGATGAACATGCTGATCAAATTAATTCCTTAAATTAAAGTTTACATGTACCAACATTTTGAATAGTAACAGTATTTGTAATCTCATCTACCACCCATATGTGTTGACTAGGAGTGATTCCAGCTATTTGTGCCAGTTGAAATTGAATTGATTTTTTTGCAGCTTCCCAATCTTCATCATTTGGAAGCTTAATTTCCCATTTACCAAGTCCTAAATATTCCTCAGAATAAAATTCCAATCTTGTAAGCATGCCTTCCGTAATTGATGTGTCACAGCCATAAGATGGAATTTCATTTAAAACTAAATTTAAAGCATCACCCTTAGAAAATTTTGGTACATCTGGAGTAGGAATTACTAGCGTAGGAGAATCAAGTTCAGTAGAACTGCAAGAAACAAAAAATACCAAAATCAACATGAGAAACATGACTTTCATATTAAAATACTCTCTACAAATCCCTAGCAGGCTTAGCACCGTTTTGATTTAAAATATTAATTATGTATTCAATTACTGCAGTCTGTATTGGATCATTAACTGTAGCAGCTTTCACTAAATTTGCAGTATCTAATGGCGTAAAACCATTAGCATCTATAGAGTTTACATTTGCACCCGACTTAATTAAAAAAGGAACCATTTGCTTTACTTGGAAATAAACTGCCCAATGAAGCACTGTAGCATTATTTTTATCTTTAGCTCTAATTTCTATGTCAGCACCATTATCGATCAACAGTTGAGCAATATCTAAATTCTCTTTCAAAACCGCAACAATTAATGGTTCAACACCCTCCCAAGGTTCCCCTCTAGGAACCGGATAATCATTTATATTTGTTCCAGAATCTATATGTAACTGAACTTCTTCAATGTTACCTTGATCTATAGCTGTTAAAAGATCCATAGATGGACCTGAATCACTACAAGAATATAAAACGATAAGAAAACTTAATATCACTAATACTGAAAGTTTCAATTCAATCACCTTTCATATTATGATACAAAATTAATATTGATCGAGGAACATCTTTGAAAATAAATATTATAGGCACTAGCGGCAGTGGGAAAAGTACATTTTCCAAACAAATCGCACAAAAATTAAATATCCCTCACATTGAATTAGACGCTCTTTTTTGGAAAGAAAATTGGACGCCCTCATCAGACCAAGAATTCTTCACAAAAATAGAGAAAGCAATAAATTGCGAAAATTGGGTACTAGACGGTAACTACGATCGTACACAAGATCTAAAGTGGGAAAAAGTAGATAAAATCATTTTCTTAGATCTACCTTTTTATTTAATATTATTCAGAATCATTAAAAGAAGTTTCATACGTAGTTTAACTAGAAAAGAACTTTGGTCAGGAAACAAAGAAAATATTTTTAAACATTTATTTACTAAAGATTCATTAATCTTGTGGGTAATTAAAACTTTTCATAAAAACAAACGTGAATACAGTTTGTTAGAAGATCATAACAAAAAATCAAACATCAATTTCATTAGATTAAAATCTAAAAGAGAACAAAAAGCACTCTACGAAAGCTTAAAACTAGAAAATTAGTGGTGGAGCTGAGGAGGCTCGAACTCCTGACCCCCTGCTTGCAAAGCAGGTGCTCTCCCAGCTGAGCTACAGCCCCACGAGATCAAATCTAAAACAACCCTAACATCCAGAAAGTAGAAGGAAACCGAGAGTTCGAAAATTTTTTTGCCTTTTAGGCTTTTTAATACCGGTAGAGTTGACATAGTCAATGTACCATCACAGGGTTGATAAGAGTTCCTCGACTAGCGATCATACTCAATTATCAAATGTGAGAAGTACACCCTCTACCGAAAGACCTGGTTCGCTAGATAAATCTAACGTTCCTGCTCCCTTGAAAGGAGGTGATCCAGCCGCAGCTTCCGCTACAGCTACCTTGTTACGACTTAGTCCCAGTCACCAGTCCCACTCTCGGCGTCTGCCTCCCAAAGGGTTGGCCCAACGACTTCAAGCGTTACCGACTTCCATGACTTGACGGGCGGTGTGTACAAGACCCGAGAACGTATTCACCGTAGTGTGCTGACCTACGGTTACTAGCAACTCCACGTTCATGTAGGCGAGTTGCAGCCTACAATTCCAACTGAGATCGGCTTTGGGGATTCGCTTCAGCTCGCGCTGTTGCAGCCCATTGTTTCCGACCATTGTAGCGTGTGTGTAGCCCTAGGCGTAAGAGCCATGACGACTTGACCTCGTCCCCACCTTCCTCTCCCCAATGGGGGCAGTCTCGTTAGACATAGTAACTAACGACAGGGGTTGCGCTCGTTGCGGGACTTAACCCAACATCTCACGACACGAGCTGACGACAGCCATGCAACATCTGTGATTCTGTCCCGAAGGAGGGCCCCGTTTCGGGGGCTTTCAGAAACATGTCAAGCCTAGGTAAGGTTTTTCGCTTTGCATCGAATTAAACCACACGCTCCGCTGCTTGTGCGGGTCCCCGTCAATTCCTTTGAGTTTTAGCCTTGCGGCCGTACTCCCCAGGCGGGATACTTATCGCGTTAACTTCGACACTGAAGGGGTCTATACCTCCAACATCTAGTATCCATCGTTTAGGGCGTGGACTACCCGGGTATCTAATCCGGTTCGCTCCCCACGCTTTCGCGCCTCAGCGTCAAGAATAGCCCAGAAAGCCGCCTTCGCTTCTGGTGTTCCTCCCGGTATCTACGCATTTCACCACTACTCCGGGAATTCCGCTTTCCTCTGCTATCTTCAAGTCTACCAGTATCCCATGACCCCTCCCAGTTGAGCCGGGAGATTACACATGAGACTTAATAGACCGCCTACGCGCTCTTTACGCCCAGTAAATTCGGACAACGCTCGGTTCCTACGTATTACCGCGGCTGCTGGCACGTAGTTAGCCGAACCTTATTCATCAAGTACCGTCCGTTCTCTTCCTTGATAAAAGGAGTTTACAATCCTAAGACATTCATCCTCCACGCGGTGTCGCTGCGTCAGGCTTTCGCCCATTGCGCAAGATTCCCTGCTGCTGCCTCCCGTAGGAGTGGGGGCCGTGTCTCAGTCCCCCTCTGACCGATCGTGCTCTCACACCGGTTACTCGTCTTCGGCTTGGTAGGCCATTACCCCACCAACTACCTGATAAGCCGCAAACTCCTCCCAAAGCGGAATAAACCTTTCTATCAATTCAGCAGGCTGAAAAGATAGGTACGGGGTATTAGGCCAGATTTCTCTGGATTATCCCCCTCTTCGGGGCAGATTATTTACGTGTTACTCAGCCGTCTGCCACTAGCTAACCGGGCAAGCCCGGGTCGCTCGTTCGACTTGCATGCATTAGGCGCACCGCCAGCGTTCGTCCTGAGCCAGGATCAAACTCTAAATAAATATAACGGTTTCCTTCTACTATCTAGTTGTTAAGGTGCTTTGGCGAAGCCAAATAACCCTCAAAAATAAGGGCAGAAAGTAATAGTAAACTCACCTCATTGAGTAGTCAATAGCTGAACCAATCAAAATACTAGCAAATTAATAAGAAAATGATTTTTTCATTAAATCCAATATATATTTGCTGATAGTTAACGATGCTGTTGCACCAGGAGAAGGAGCATTCAACACATGAATAGCATTTTCTGTTTCTGCAATACTAAAATCTTGGAGTAAGGCTCCATTTTTAGCTACTGCTTGAGCTCTAACTCCAGCACCAGGTGAATATAAGTCTTTGCCTGTAATTTCGGGAATTAAAGTTTGTAAAGACTTAACAAACGATCCTTTAACTAAAGATCTGTACTGTTCCTTCATCCCAACAGTCCAGTACTTCAAAGACATTTTTAAAAACCCTGAATAAGTCAAAGTTTCAAAAGCATCCCCAAAATTAATTTTAGTTTTTTTGTATCCTTCCCTAGCAAAAGCTAAAACAGCATTAGGGCCAGCTTCAACAGAGCCATTGACTCTTCTCGTAAAATGAACTCCCAAAAAAGGTAAATTAGGGTTTGGTACTGGATAAATTAATCCTTTTACCATATCTGATCTTTCAGGAATTAGAGAAAAATATTCCCCTCGAAAAGGAATGATTTTCACTCCCATATCTACACCCATCATTTTTGCTACTCTGTCAGCATGAAGGCCTGCACAGTTTAATATTTTTTTAGCTGTAATAGTTCCATCAGTAGTTTCGAGATAAATTTGTCCATCTTTTTCTGAAATTGATTTTAATTCAGTTCCAGTAATCAAATCGCCTCCCGCTTCCATCATTTGAGTAGCATAAGATTTAGATACTTCTGTATAATCAATGATTCCTGTATTGGGAGAAAAAATAGCTTTGACTCCTGTTGAATGTGGCTCATAATCAGTAATTTCTTCTTTTTCGATGATTTTTAATCCCAAGGCTCCATTTGCTGTACCTCTTTCATACAAATCCATTAGCATAGGAACTTCATTATCATTCACTGCAACGATTAATTTTCCGCACATATCATATTTAATATTGTGTTTATCACAGTATTCTCGAAGCAATACACCTCCTGTGGAGCAGAAATTAGCTTTTTGTGATCCGGGTGCATAATAAATTCCTGCATGAATTACCCCACTATTGTGGCCCGTCTGATGTTGTGCGACTTCAGTTTCTTTTTCTAACACTGCCACTTTGAGGTCAGGGAATTCTTCTGTGACTCTCATTGCAGTAGCCAAACCAATAATTCCACCACCAATGACAACTAAATCATAATTTTTATCTACCATCTAGATTTCTCCAATCAAAATATTAATGACACTATTCATCATATCTGTTAATTTATCCAAAATAAAATTTGGTTACAAATATAATGCAAATAAATGAATCAGGTATTAATTTATTTCCTGAATTTTTAAATCTATTTTCTATCATAGAAGAAGAAGTGAAAAACCTTTCGTCAATTGAATTAGATTTCACATCACAAAAGTGGACTTGGGCTGAATGGAGCATTAGAAACCAAGTTAGCCATATGGCATCATTGATCCCTAGATGGCTATTAATTCGCTGGGAAAACACTTTATTTAAAAATGATGAACACGGATTTTCAAACTTAGACTCAATAGCAAATTCCCCCTACGATCGAAGATTAAATGATGATATTTACTGGGAAATATCAGATATCCTAGTGGTTCTGAACCAATCAATTAATCTAGCAATCACAGCCCTAAACAAATTCCCCATTGATTTCTTCAAAAATAGTCCTGTAATTCCTAGAGATTCAAATGAACAATGGAAAATGATGGTTGAAGCACACAAATCTGGTGTAACTATTTCGAATGACTACAAAAACAGCACTATTAACCTTGAAGCAACATTCCGACATATTCTTTTTGAAGAAATAACTCACCTACACAATATACAACGCCTAAAAAAAGCTCAGGGAATCCAATTGATTTCTTCAGTTCCATTTATAGGATATTGGGCTTTGGATAATTGGGATAGATCAGAACCTAACTAGTAAGCCTTGATTCAAAATCTTCTGGAACATATTTTAATTTTTGTGCTATGGGATCTTCTGACTGATTGATTGACAACTGAGAACACTCAATCATTAAAAGTACACCATTCAAAAAATCATTTAACGAAATATTTTCTGCATCAATTCCCCCATTTATGTCAGGAATATTTGTTTTTGCGTTATGCCAATGCCCTAATGGAAATGCAATGCCTGTAGTCAAATACCCATTAGCAGCAAAAGCACTAGCTTCACAAGTTCCAGCAGACATTAAGCTTCTCTGAAACATAAATGATTCGTCTCGATCTTTAAGTTGGTTAGCAGCCACTCTCAATAAATTTTCAGCGAAAGAGTTAAAAGTATAGGTTGCGTCACCTGTTCGAATTACTGGGCCATTACCTTGCTTGATTACAGGGATTACAGAACTAGTTTCGACAGAAACTACTATTGAATTTTTAGGAATAATTTCATCTCTCGCTATCAATCTTGCACCAATTAATCCCACTTCTTCTGCTCTAGTAAATACTCCAAAAACTTTTCGTTCTACTTTACCTAAATTTTCAATTAAATTTGTCAAAATCGCAGCACATCCAGCAAAATCATCAGCAGATCTCATGGAAATTGTGTCACCTTTGATTTGAAAATCTATCAAATCAAAGGTTAATGGAGACCCAATTTCAATCAAGTCTTCAGAATTCACTATCACTGTTTTAGGATTTTCAGAATTAGGTGAAATTGTGCATTGAATTCTCTCCCCTAACTCATTAAATGAAAACATTTTAGTTTCATGATTTAAAGAAAACTGTGGAATACCTCCCTTTGGACAAGCTATTAATTTACCATCGAGGTTTCTTTCAATTTCAAATCCTGGATGATCCATATGAGCCACAAATGCAATAGGATCTAAATGATCTGATTCTTCACCAATCTCTGCAATAATATTTCCAAAAGAATCAAAAAAATATGAGATAGAATATTGATTTAGAATTTTGCAAATCTTAGCCTGAATTAAACTTTCATAAAAAGGAACAGATGGCAATATTGCTAGTTCACTTAATAAACCAAGAGACAATTCTTTAACTGTTTTCATATTTTCCTGTAAAAAACACTAATTATTTTACACATATTTCTATAAGATAAATTCATATGGGTCAAATCATCCTCGCATATCTAAACAATAAAATTCAATTAGCAGAATTAATTGAAGCAGCAGATCATGCCAACAAAATAAGAATCAAAACTGGAAGAAATAAAGAACAAAAAACACACGCAAAAAACCAAATCTACCTTACAAATATTTGCGTAAAAAACCCAAAAGATTTTGTGGATTTTTCTAATAAAGTAGCCGAAACCTTTGAGAAGGTAGACTTAAAAAAAGCCTGGGAACATCTAATAAATCAGTCTTACTCATCAATTTCAGTTGAAGATATACTCACAGCACTAGACTTACCACTTGACTCACATGAATTTAAAGTATCTGTATTCTTAAGTATAAACAATGATGATACTTATTTTCAGTTCAAATCAAATCAAATCCAAATGATTTCAAAAACTGAAGTTTTGCAAAAAATTAAAATCATGGACCAACGAAAAATAGCAGATGAAAAGAAAGCCCGTTTAGCAAAAATACTATTAAATGGGCAATTCCATCAACAGTTTCAAAAAGATGATTTAGAAATTACAGAAAATTTAAAGTCGATTGTTTTATATGGAGATAAAAAAATCAAAAAATCTGAAATATTTGAATTCTGTGAAAAATTCCTAAACACAACTCAACGAAGTGATATTTTTGAATTATTAGTAAAGAACAAAATTTTAGAAAAAAATCTTCCTGTAGAATTATACCAAGCTGAAATACCAATCAAATTCTCATCAAAAATTCACAAAATTACTGAATCCATCACAACACAAAACTATGATGATTATGAAGACCTCACAAATCTAGAAACATACACAATTGATGACGAATCTACTAAAGACAGGGATGATGCTTTTTCTTTTCAACAAAATTTTTTATGGATTCACATTACTGATCTGACTAACTTATTTGATAAAAATTCTGAAATTGATATAGAAGCTTTTAATAGATCTAGAAGTATATATCTTCCAGAATTCACAATTCCCATGTTACCGCCTAAAATTTCCCAAGAAGTAGGCAGCATTAATCCCAACCAACCACAAAAATGTATTTCATTAAAACTAGAAATCAATTCCCAAAATAAAATTATTGACTGGGATTTCAAAAAAACACTTATAACTTCTACAAAATCCCTGTCTTACAATGAAGTAGAATTGATAATAGAAGATCAAAATCATAAATTAAACAAAACTTTTAACAATCTAGACAAAATTTGTTTCGAATCTAGGAATGAAAGAATCCTTGCAGGGGCATTTTCATTTGACCGCCCCCAGGTGAAGTTTTCAGGAATATCTTCTGATAACATTCAAGTCATATTAGAAAGTAATTTATTAAAAAGTAAATTGATAATTGCGGAGCTAATGATAATTTTTAATCAATTTGCTGCACTTTTTTGCTATACAAATAAATTACCCGCCATTTACAGAACTCAAGAAATTGTTGATTTACCTGAATTCACATATTCTAATGCATATTCTTGGTACAAAACTTCACAACATTTAAGACCTGCAAGAATTTCTACTAAAGCAAAAGAACATTCAGGATTGGGGACAGCTTTATATGTACAGTCTACATCTCCACTAAGAAGATTTTCTGATTTAGTAATGCAACGACAAATAAAAAGTTTAATAGATTCTACAAATAGTCCTTACGATATTAAAGAAATTTCTTCTATTGGGGTGTACGGAGAATCTTTAGCAAAAAATTTAAGTAGAATAGAAGAATCAAGAAAAAAATATTGGTTTTTAGTTTACTTAAAGCAATCTCTTCTAAACAATTCCGTAACTATATTTGATGGAATAGTACTTGAAACAGATGGCAATACTTTAGGAAGATTATTTGAATTACGTGATTTCCCTTTCAGGTTCAGATGTGAAATCCCTAAATCCATTCAAGAAGGTGAAAATATCACTATAAAGCTAAATTCTGTAGATCTATGGAATAGAGCAGCACAATTTGCATATAAATTTTAGTGGTCGGGGTGGTCGGGATCGAACCGACGACCCCCGGTTCCCAAAACCGGTGCGCTACCGCTGCGCCACACCCCGATAAAATCACTGGCATATAAGAGTACATTTTCAGGAGCTATAGGTAAAGGATAAATTTTTTGATACTGTACAGTCTAGTATATTAATGTAAAATTTCCACCCACGTACAAAGGAGACTGACATAGACTCTCAAAAGATACATTCACTTTTTAAAAAACTTCTCGATGGTGAAATTGAGATAGACGATGCTGTTAAAAGTCTAAAAACTTTGCCTTATGAAGACTTAGGATTTGCTCAAGTCGATCACCACAGATATCTCAGACAAGGTTTCCCTGAAGTTGTATTTGGCCAGGGAAAAACTCCAGAGCAAATAGCACAAATTGCTTTAAGCATCTCCAAAAAATCTTCAAAATTTCTTGTAACAAGAGCAACGGAAGATGCTTATAAAGAAGTTCTCAAATTAGTCCCTGAAGCAAAATTCAATCAATTAGCTAGAGTAATTTATTTTGAAGATGATAAATTTAGTGCTGAAAAAATTCCAGGTCTATCAGTGATTTGTGCTGGAACATCCGATTTACCAGTTGCATTGGAAGCTTCAATCACAGCAGAACTAATGGGTTGCGACGTACAACAAATATTTGACATAGGGGTAGCAGGAATACATAGATTGTTTGATAAACTTGAAATAATCAGAGAATCAAAAGTTTTAGTGGTGGTTGCAGGTATGGAAGGCGCATTACCATCTGTAATTGGCGGATTAGTAGATATTCCAATCATTGCAGTTCCTACTAGTGTCGGGTACGGAGCTAGCTTTGGCGGGTTATCTGCACTATTAGGGATGCTAAACAGTTGCGCACCTGGAATTTCTGTTGTGAATATTGACAATGGATTTGGAGCAGGATATTTCGCGGGCAACTTAATAGTAAACAATAAATAAATCTGAGGTAAATATGATTGTTGAATACCCTGTAGGTATCAAATCTTTTGATGAATCTCCAATAACTGGATTCAAACACTCTGAATACCACTCAGATGAAATACTTCACCGAATAATTCTATTATCTAATTACGAACATTCAGAACATATTAGTGACTCAGAATTTTCTGAATTATTAGAAACGCTCAACCAATCAAATAAAATCACTTTTTTGGGTTCTAATTTCAATCAACAAAACTTAAATCTTAATAACAAAAATTTTCCCCCAACAAACGGTTTTACATTTGAAAATGATTCTTCAGATCACGTCTATATTTGGAGATGGATTACTATGGAATCTCCCGATTTCGTAATCTTAGTAAATTTATCTTCTGAAGAAAAAATCAAATTATACGGATTCGATAATCATCATTTCATTCATAATTTTTTAAAATCATCAGCAGATAAAACAAATAATTTGCTAAAATCTCTATCAGAAAAAAACAATCAATCTCCAGGCAAAATACCATCAATTGAGCTCAGCGGATCATTTTCTCAAATCAAAATTCAATTACAAAATCTTATTCAATTTATTAGCTCAATAGATGCGTCCACTTCTTCAGCAAGAAAAGAAATTCAAAGAAGGCAGCATAGAACTGCCAACGAAGTGTCAAAAATACTATCAAAAGTGTACGGACACAAATTAGACCAACCAATCAATTATGTTCAGGGTGTTTCTATCAGTGGTCGTATAAGGCTTGCACAACTTGACAACAACTACCCCAAAGCCATAGACGACATCCCGGAATTTGTCAGCTTTATTTTAAACGAGAATCAATTCACTCAAAATACTCAAACTGGTCCTAATTTAGCCGGACTTTGTTGGGCAGATGAATTGTCAGATACCACAGGTGATAAAAAATGGATGGAACTAATTATCAAAACTGCTGACATTTACGAACCTAGAGGAGAAGGACTTTCACCAAAACCTTGTGATCCTAATTTTGGATGTGAGGATATGTTTTTTATTTCTACTATGCTAGGTAGAGCATATAAAATTTCCAAAAATGAAAAATATATAAATACGTTGATTAATTATTTAAATGATGCAAACACTCAACATAAAAACGGCCTGTTTTACCACAACAGAGTAACTCCTTATTTTTGGGGAAGAGGAAACGGGTTTGCAGCTTTAGCTTACGCTGAAGCATTACATTACATCCCAGACAATCACCCGATAAAAAAATCATTGATAGAAAAACATATCAATCATATTAATGCACTAATCAAAATACAAACTCCTACTGGAATGTGGACCCAATTACTGGACGAAGCAGGAACATATCAAGAATTATCAGCTACATGTATGATTGGGTACTCAATTACACGGGGATTCAAATCAGGAATATTAAATGAATATCATATGAATTCTGCTAAAAAGGCTTGGTTAGGAACGTTATCAAGAATTGATGATTCAGGTGGATTAGTAGATGTTTGTACAGGCACAGGATTTCAATCCACAAAATCCGACTATTTTTCTAGAAAGGCCGAATATGGATATGATGATCGAGGAGGGTCAATGGCAATTTGGTTCTCTACTGAAATGCAAAACTTACTAACATAAATTTGATTGGAGAAATTCATGGATATCGGACTAGGACTAGACCCAACACTCAAACTAAGCTTAAGTGAACAAGATAAACTTTGTGAAACAGCTGTACAACTTGGTTATCAAAGTATTTGGACCCCGGAAGGCACTGGGCAAGATTCTTATCAAATTTGTTTAAAAAGATGGCAAGCTACAGCTAACATTATCCCCGATGGAATTCCCACTGGAATAGCAGTTTCACCTGTGATTTGGAGATCTCCAATGGCTTTTGCAATGGCTGGAGGTACAGTAAGCCAAATTTCTAATGGAAAATTTATCATGGGATTAGGATCAGGGGGCGCATATAGACCCGGAGCTATGGATAGTTTAGGAAGATCTAAAATTTCTGTTCTCTCACTAATGAGAGATTATGTAACTATAGTAAAAAAACTGGTCAATGGAGAAACTGTTTCATATCAAGGAAAAACTGAAACTTTATTAGAAGAAAAACTAGCAATATTTCCACCTCCAAAAACTCCAATATATCTAGGAGCCCTTGGGCCTAAAATGCTGTCATTAGCTGGTGAATTAGCAGACGGTGCAGCATTAAACTGGTGTAACCCTGAACAAGTTGAATGGAGTAGATCTCAGGTAAAATTAGGTGCAGAAAAATCAAATAGAGACCCTTCTGAAATAAAAATTTCGGAATACATTAGAATTTGTGTTGATGACGAAGATGAAGAGCGTGCGAGAATTGCACTTGCAAAAGCAACAATAGGATATGCACTAGGGCCTTCAATACCATCAGACAAAGAACGTAAATTAGGATACAGAGCTCATTTTGAAAGAATGGGGTTTGCCAAAGAGTTAGCTGAATTAGACCAAATGAGAGCCAATGGAGCCTCTCAAAATGAAATTGCTGAAGCCTTTCCAACCAATATATTGAATACAGTTGGATATTTTGGATCATCTGATGGAGCAGCAAAAGCCTTCGCCAACCTATCTCAAGGATTAGATAATGCAATAGTTAGAGTGGTTAGTTCCAGACCAGGAAAAATTGATGGAGCCCTAGATGTCATGAAAGCCTGCTCTCCTGAAAAAATTCGCCAAAACCTATAATGAACATATCTGAAAAAACACAATTACTTATCAATTTAATGGATCATATTCCACCCTGCGCAAAATGCGGTATGAGATGGAGTACAGGTGATTATGAATGTCCTCACTGTGGAGAAGATCAATACGAAAAATTATATCAATGGGCTGAATTGGTAATAGAGCAACTATTTAAATAAATTTTTTATAGATTCATCTGAATAAGAATACTTATGCGCTCTAAAAACTTGATTCATTTCGACATCTCCCCTGAGAGATTTTACAAAAAATGGATTTACATACTCCCAAACAATTTCCTTGGTTTCTGTAACTTCAAAAATTCTTCCATGAGCACCTTCACAAATCAAAGTATTACCGTTTGGTAGCCTTTGAGCACTACTGACGTGAAAACTATAAAAACTATTAGGAGGCGATCCTGCATATTGCCAAACAATCTCGTTTTTAAAAGGATTAATTTCTATAACTCTAGAGTGTTCAAGTGATTTAGAATGACTCCCATTATCAAAAAGTAAAATATTGTTGTTTGGTAATTGTGTTGGATGATGCTGATGCCATGTTTCTCCAGGTCCCCATTTCCACAAAAACCCCTGATTTTGTGAGCTTAATATGCCAACAGTATGAATACTTCTAAAACTTAATAAAAAATTATTATCAAAAGTTAAACTTAAACTATTAGCGTGAGTCCATTCTTTTCTAGACTCTAATGGACAAATCACATCTTCATTAAAATCAAGATGATCATAAATTTGAATTTTTTCAATGATTTCACCATTTTTAGAAATTTTAATTATTGAATCTCCTAAAATATATTTTGAATCTTCTTCTAGATAACCGCCTAAAACTTTAGAAGTGAAATCTTCACCCAACACATCAAATACCAACACATAAGTTTCACCATTTTCTAAACGAATAAAATCATGATGAATCATTGGGTTTTCATACTCCCAAACAACTTTAGAATTTCTATCTAATTCAATTAATTTATTTGAAGATCCTCCGACATCTTTAACAAATTCATTTTCTTTTGGAGGATTTGTTCTACATAACAAATTGCCGTTATGTAACAGGTATCCATATGTAATCCCATCAGAATTTTCCCATCTGTGAACTTCATTACCATCTACATCGACAAGTACAGTAAAGTTTCCTCCAATGGAACTGAATAGTACAAAACCGTCATATAAAGATAATTCATCTTTATAAATCAATCCTAATGGATGATGAATTGACCTACCCATATCTAATCCAAAGTTAAAGGTGATTTGTCAGTATTAGCCCATTCGCCCATTGAGCCATCATAATTTTTAACTTTTTCGTAACCCATCATTTTTAATACAAAATATACGTGCGCCGCACGAATACCACCCTGTCAATACGTCACGATTTCTTGCTCAGGTGTAATTGCATTTATTTCTAAAATTTTTTGTATTTCTTCTTTCGATTTAAATGTTTGATATTTATCTTCTTTCAAAAAATTAGTCCACTCAACATGAACAGATCCAGGAACATGCCCAACCCGTTTATTCCCTCTAGAATTAGATCCATCCCATTCACCATCAGATCTTACATCTATAAAAGTCACATTTTTATTTTGCACATTAGATATTCCTTGATCTAAAGTACAAATCAAATCCAAATTGGCCTTGGGAGTAAATTCGACTAGATTATTTTTTTTGACATCATTAGAAATTGGTCGCTGCTCATCAAACCATTTTTTCCATCCTCCATCCAAAACTTTAACATCTGAATGGCCATAGTAATTTAATACCCACCAAAATCTAGCTGCCCACAATCCTCCGTTACTATCATATGCAACTACTGTAGTCGTATCTCCAATTCCCATATCTTCAAAAATTTCTTTTGCGACATCAGGTTCGGCAACCCAAGGGTATTCTTTTGGCGATTTTGAATACTCTGGATGCTTTATATAATGATGTACTTTAATGCCTACTGCACCCAAAATATGTGCCCTACCAAAGGCATCATAAGGGTCACAATCAACTATACAAATGTCGGGATTATTTAGTGATTTTTCTAACCATTCAGTAGAAACTAAAAACTCATTGTTTTCATTCATGCCAAAACTCCGTAATATCTTGAAAGTTAAAAATTTGAGGGAATATTGAAATTTCAGATCAATAAACACAACCTACTATACACATTTCTATTTGTATTGATAGCCACTTTATCAATATTCAGCAGATTTTATGGAATTTTTTGGGACCAAGGATTTCCCTACACTCCTCACCCTGACGAAAGAGCTATTCTAATGAAAGTAGCAGAATTAAAAATCCCTCAAATTACAGAACTACATGTATTATTTTCTGCTCAAGAAAGTTTATGGAATACAAAATGGTTTCCATACGGAACTTTTCCTATTTATTTTCTAAAAATTTTATCCGAAATTATAGATTTTAATGTGGATATTAGAATTATAGGTAGATCTATCTCAGCATTTTGTGACTTACTAACAATTCTAGGCGTGTTTATTCTAGGAAAATCTATCATAAATAAAAATGTCGGGATTTTAGCTAGCTTAATTGTTTGCATTACACCTATTCACATTCAACTTTCTCATTTTTTTGCTTTTGACACTATTCTCACTATGTTTTGTGTGTGGTCAATCTATTTTCTGTTTTTGGTTAGTAAGTACGGCCATTTTAAATATTCACTAATATCAGCAATACTAATATTTCTGGGATTAGCAACGAAAGTAAGTATTACACCTATATTAATGAGTTATTTAATTGCTCATATATTTTTTTATTTCACATCTCAAAACAACAAATCATTAAAAATTCTATCTAACTTTTCAATAGGAATCTTGATAGGACTAGTTGTCTATTTCATAGTCTCCCCTTACACATTTCTAGATTATGAAAAATTTATTGCTGATTTCATAGAGCAATCGGAAATGGTAAGGAGAATAAGGGATTACCCTTACACCAGGACATATATAGATACAGTTCCTTACATTTACCAATTTAATCAAATGTGGAAATGGATTTTAGGATTTCCTCTCACAATTTTTATTACATTAGGTTTTATGTGGTACTTATCAAATCCATTTAGTCTTTTTAAATCTAAAATAATCCCATTTATACTTCTTGTATTTTTAGGATTGATGCTAATTTTTAACAATTCTTCATTAATGATATTAACTGTATTAATAATATCAATGTCCTATTTCTTGATCACCTACATCAAGCCTGATTCAAATAGTCAAAATATTGGAATAGCATTAATTCTAAGTTGGGTAATTCCTTATTTTCTAATAACTGGCAGCTTCGAAGTAAAATTTAACAGATATTTACTACCACTTATTCCTTTTTTAATAATTTTAGGAAGCGGGTATTTAATACATCTTTATAACTGTTCTCAAAAAAAAATACTAATTTTGTTTTTAGGTACTGTAGTTGTAACTTCATCCAGCTTGATGAGTTTTGGTATCTTAAATTTATACTCTTCAGATCACTCAGCTGTTTCAGCGTCTAAATGGATAAATCAAAATATTGACCCTGGATCCGTGATTTTAAAGGAACATTGGGATGAATCTTTACCCAATTTAACAAAATATCAATTAGAAGAAGTAGCAATTTACGAACCAGATTCTATTTCGAAAATTACGGAAATAGCCAATCAACTATCTAATTCCGAATACATAATCATATTCAGTAACAGACTTTACGGAACAGTAAGTCGATTACCAGACAGATATCCATATATGATCGAATATTATAGTTCGTTATTTAAAGGACAATTAGGATATGAACTCATACATTTTGAGGAGAAAAACATTTCCTTTTTGGGATTAACACTATATGAGGAAACATTTAAATCAAATAATCTACCTATCCCACTACCTCAAACTAGTTCAAATCATTTTTTAAGTTTCAGTTCTGATAAAACTTTTTCAGAATACGATCATCCTAAAATTTTAATTTTTCAAAATACTCAAAAATTTTCGTCTACAGAGATTAAAAATCAAATATTAAATAATTCATTTAAAGTAACCAATAAACTCAAATTTGAAGAGGATTTGCTATCTCAGCAAAGAAAAGGTGGTACTTGGATAAAAATATTCAATCCTGAATCGTCATCAAATTGGTTAAGTATTATCAAGTGGTTTTTTGCTATAGAACTATTCTCAATAATCAGCATTCCAATCACTTTTTTAATTTTCCAAAAATTTCAATATAGAGGATTTTTACTAAACAAAGTAATTGGGTTGCTCATTATTGGATATGCTTCATGGGTATTAAATAGTCTACATATTCTAAAATTTTCTTCTACAAATTTATGGTTAATAATATTTTTCACATCTTTAATCTCAGGCTACATTTTTTATATTCAACTTAACAACATCACTAAATTTTTCTATCACAAATGGAAAGAGATTGCTGCATTAGAAATATTTTTTATTTCCGCGTTTATTTTGTTTGTCATTATTAGACTTTTAAATCCTGACTTATGGCACCCATACAGAGGCGGAGAAAAACCTATGGATTTAGCTTACCTCAATGCTGTAATCAAATCATCGTATATGCCTCCATACGATCCTTGGTTTTCAGGAGGATATCTAAATTATTATTATTTCGGTCAATATTTAATAGGATGCCTGATACATTTAACAGGAATACCAACAGAAATTTCTTACAATCTTGCTATTCCTTTTTTATTTGCAGCAACCGCTTCAATATCGTTGATGCTAGGAATAAATCTGATTGAATTTAATGGGATTAGAGCAAAAACACACACTAAATTAGTCATTGGATTCCTAACATTCTTCATGATTTGCATTCTGGGAAATTTTGAAGGTCTATTTCAAGTTATCAATATTGTTACAAGTAATACCAGTTCATCAATATTTACTGAATTTAATTTTTGGCAAAGTACTAGAATCATGACACCTGATCCTCCGGGATTTGAAATTAATGAATTTCCATTCTTCACTTTCTTATTTGCTGACTTACACGCTCACTTAATCAGTATTCCGTTTTTTTTAATAATTTTATGCCTATGCTTAAATCATCTTAAATCTTCTAATAATAATTTTTCAGAAATAATAATTCTCACATTTTTTGGGTTTTTAATAGGTTCAATAAGAGTAATCAACACTTGGGACTTTCCTACTTCTTCGATTTTAAGTATTTCTACTTTGATATTTTCAGAATATTTAAAAAATGGTGGAATAAATTTATTAGTTATTTCCAAGGGAATATACAAGTGGATTTATGTAATGATAATCAGTGTTGCCTTATTCTTCCCGTTCCATCAATCTACAATCACTTTTTTTACCACCATAGAACTTACGACTAATGTGACTACTATAAATCAATTTTTAATAATTCATGGATTACATTTATTCATTTTCTCTTCGGGAATATTTTTATTGATAAAAAGCAATTACTCATTCAATCAAATTGTAAAAACAACTAAATCAAATCCTATAAAACATCTGATCGGTCTATTGTCCATTTTAATAATTCTTTTTTTCACCTCAAACTATTCTTTAGTTTTCTCTGTAAGTATGACTATCTCATTAGGATTATTTTTATTGTTCTGCTTTAAATTAGATCCGCACAAAAAAAATAATCCGTCTCTAATATTTTCTTTCATATTAACAATATTAGGAATGTGCTTAGTAGCCGGAATTGAAATCTTCAGAATAGCAGGTGATATTGACAGAATGAACACTGTATTTAAATTTTACATGCAAATCTGGATCCTTTTTTCTATAGCTTCAGGATATTTTATTTATGAAATTTATCAAAATATTAAACAAAATAATTCGATCTATAAATATTCATGGTCAATAATCTTGTCAACATTAATTATTTCGCAATCTATTTATCCAATTTTTGGAACTATAGACAGAATTAACGATAGATTTGAAACAACAGGCATGACTTTAAATGGTTACGAGTTTACTAAAACTACTAAATATAAGGACCCAAATGGAGAAATTGATTTAAAATCAGAATTTGAAGCAATTTATTGGCTTAGAAATAACGTAAAAGGATCTCCTGTAATTTTAGAAGCATTTACTCCCAGTTATAGATTAGGATCCAGAATTTCAATCAATACTGGATTACCTACGATCATTGGATGGGAATGGCATCAACAACAACAAAGATGGGATTTCAAAAGAGAAATATCTGATCGAATCAATGATGTGAACTCTATATATTCAGAAATCAAATATGAAGACAAACTAAAAATTCTAAAAAAATACGACGTTAAGTTCATAGTCATAGGTGGAGTTGAAAAAAATTATTACGGATCTGATCAAATTAGCAAACTTACTGAACAACTATTAAATGATTACAAGATTGTATTTGAAAATGAAAATGTAAAAATTTTAAAAGAGCTTTAATACTATAGAACCTATTGACAGTACAAAACTACATCTGTACTATCTATACGTGGTCGAAATATACCCCTTACGATACTTATATTTAAATCCAGTACTCTACTGGATTTTTTCAATTCGCTATAAAACCACAAATTTTATTTAAATAACCCTGAAATACTAAGGAGCGTGAGGACTAATGACCCTTTCTGCATCTCATGAAAATACTACAATTTTCCCAACCACAAAATCTTTCTCTAGAATTCATAAACTTTTGGAAGTCCCTGACCTAATTGATGTTCAAAAAGAGTCATTTAACTGGTTCACACGTGAAGGGTTACAAGAACTTTTTGATGAAATTTCTCCAATAGAAGATAATCAAGGACAAAACCCTAGATTCTCTTTGAGATTTATAGGATTTGAATTTGAAGAACCCAAAATCCCTGAAGATGAATGTAGAACGAGAGAAAAAACTTTTGAAGCAGCTCTTTACGTCACTGTAAGCCTCACTATCAATGCTGTAGGGCCTGCTAAAGGTGAAGTAAAAGAACAAAGATTGTATGTTGGGAACATTCCAATCATGACCAAGGCAGGTACCTTCATTATCAATGGAGCTGAGAGAATAGTAGTTAGCCAGCTAGTGCGATCTCCGGGAGTTTATTTTTCCGAAGATCACGATACTGGATCTGGAAGACCTTTGGCATCTGCAAAACTTATCCCCTACCGCGGCGCTTGGATGGAGTTTGAAACTAGTAACAGAGATGTTATTTATGTGAAATTAGATAGAAAACGTAAAACTCCTGTTTCCACTTTACTTAGAACATTAGGATACGAAACCGACGAAGAAATCTTGGAACTTTTTGAAGACGTTGATACTAATCCAGATCACAAATTTATTGAATCCACTATTGCTAAAGACTCAGGCGTCACAACAAAAGACGAAGCTTTAATTGAATTCTACAGAAGATTAAGGCCTGGGGAGCCCCCAAACGCAGAAAACGCACAAGCACTAATAGAATCTTTATTCTTTGACTCTCGAAGATATGATTTAGGTAAAGTAGGAAGATATAAATTAGAAAGTAATTTAAAGGGGTTAAAATTTCAAGAAATTGATGGGACCACTAGAATCCTTTCTAAAGAAGACATTGTTAGTCTTTTAAGAAGATTAATACAAATTAACAACTCAGAAAAAAGAGCTAATGACATAGACCACTTAGGGAACAGAAGGGTCAGAGCTGTTGGAGAATTAATCCAAAACCAAGTCCGAGTAGGTTTTTTACGTATGGAACGAGTTATTCGAGAAAGAATGACCATTCAAGTAGATCCTGAAACTACTACTCCAGCTGCACTGATTAACGTAAGACCCGTAGTTGCTGCAGTACGAGAATTCTTTGGCGGATCACAACTTTCACAGTTTATGGATCAAGCCAACCCTTTAGCTGAATTAACACATAAAAGACGTCTTTCAGCTCTCGGACCAGGTGGTCTTTCACGAGAAAGAGCAGGGTTTGATGTAAGAGATGTTCACCATTCTCATTATGGAAGAATTTGCCCTATTGAAACTCCAGAAGGTCCAAACATCGGACTATTAGTTTCTTTAGCTACATATGCAAAAACTAACGAATTCGGATTTATTGAAACTCCATACAGAAAAGTTTTGACTGAAATTAGCAATCAAAACACTGAGGATCTCATAGGTCACACTCCTACAGAAAACATATTAGGAAAAGATGGTAGAACCATTGTGAAAGCCGGAACACAGATCTCTTCTCGCTCCATAGGAAGGCTATCTGAACTTGATGAACAGATTTTTAAAGTCAAGCCATATGTTTCTAATCTCATAAACGACGTTGTTCACTTGTCTGCAGTGGATGAAGAAGAATATTTTATTGCTCAAGCCAACTCAGCTATAAACGATGCTGGAGAATTTCTCAATGACAGAATAGAAACACGCAAAGGTGAAGAAGTTGGAATGGTAAATTCAGAATCAGTAAAATTCATGGATGTATCACCTCTTCAACTTTTCAGTGTATCGACATCATTAATTCCGTTTCTTGAACATGATGATGCTAACAGAGCTCTTATGGGATCTAACATGCAAAGGCAGGCCGTGCCTTTACTTAAACCTGAAGCACCTATAGTCAGTACGGGAATGGAAAAAAGAGTAGCTAAAGATAGCGGTCAACTTGTTCTTTCTCAAGTAAAAGGTGAAGTGACTAGTGTATCTGGTACCAATATTATTGTTACGGACGAAAATGGATCAGAATTCAATCACCCACTTACAAAATTCTACAGAAGTAATCAGGGAACTTGTATCAATCAACGAGTTATCACTGAAAAAGGTGCAAAAGTTGAAGTTGACAGCGTCCTTGCAGACGGATCATCTACTCAAAACGGACAACTAGCCTTAGGCCAAAACGTTTTAGTAGGGTTCATGACATGGGAAGGTTATAACTACGAAGATGCAATTATACTTAGTAATAGATTGATTAAGGATGACAAATTCACTTCTATCCATATAGAGAAGCATGAAATTGAAGCTAGGGATACTAAGCTAGGTCCTGAAGAAATCACTAGAGACATCCCTAATATAGGTGAGGATGCTCTAAGAAATTTAGATGAAGATGGGATTATACGAGTAGGGGCAGAAGTAAATAACCGTGACATTTTAGTTGGAAAAATTACACCTAAAGGCGAGACTGAATTAAGCGCTGAAGAAAAACTACTCCGAGCTATTTTTGGTGAAAAAGCTAGAGATGTAAAAGATTCATCTCTTTACGTTCCTCACGGACAAGGCGGAAAGGTTATTGATGTCAAAGTTCTCGAACGAGAAAAAGGCGATGACTTATCACCTGGAGTTAACAAATTGGTTAGAGTGTGGATAGCCGAAACTCGAAAAATAACTCAAGGTGACAAGATGGCAGGCAGACATGGTAACAAAGGAGTTATAGCTAAAATTCTTCCTGAAGAAGATATGCCCTTTTTACCTGATGGAACTCCATTAGACATCATACTTACTCCTATAGGAGTACCTTCAAGAATGAATTTAGGTCAAGTACTTGAAACTCATTTAGGATGGGCAGCTAAACGTTTAGGATTTCAGGCAGAAACTCCAGTGTTTGACAGTGCAAAAGATATTGCAATTGAAGACGAATTATCAAAAGCTTGGCTTATCGAACAATCTCACTCAATCCCGTCTAATTCTAACTTAAACCCTAATACAGAAGATATTAATCTAGAAACACTAGAAGAATATTTAAAAGAAAGAGGATATGGTTTAGATGAAATTTTTATTAACCCTAAACCCGATTATGCTAGGACTGTTGCTCTAAAAATTTGGCTTAAAGAATATGCAAATATAGACAGTTCTAAAATGTCATTAGAAGAAATGGTTGAAAAATCATTAGAACTCAATAGATTCCAACAAATATCTGCTCCTATATTTGGTAAATCTGTTCTCTATGATGGCAGATCTGGAGAAGCTTTTGACCAACCAATTACAGTTGGTTACGTATACATGCTCAAGCTAATTCACTTAGTCGAAGACAAAATCCATGCTAGGGCCACTGGGCCGTACTCTCTAATAACCCAGCAACCCTTAGGAGGAAAAGCACAATTAGGGGGCCAACGTTTTGGAGAAATGGAAGTATGGGCACTAGAAGCATATAGTGCAGCTCATAACTTGCGTGAAATGTTAACAATTAAATCCGATGATGAAATCGGCAGAGTAAAAACTTATGAAGCTATTGTTAAAGGCGAAGATGTAGCGCAGCCTGGAATACCCCAATCTTTCCATGTTTTAATGAAAGAACTTCAAAGTTTGGGACTTTCTGTAGAGTTAGAAAGCGATCAAGATGATGAAATGATTGATGAGTTATCAGAAACATTGACCGACCCGTTAGCTATGCTAGAAAGCGCTATGATGATTGATGAAGATGATGCTGAAGATTCACCATCATCTTCATCAATAGAAATCATTAATCAGGAATCAGAATCACTTACATCTGAAACTTCAGAAGACGATACAAATATTTAAAGTTAAAATTCCGGGAGAGTTTAATGGCACAAGCAGGAAATGATTTTGATGCAATCTCAATTTCTTTAGCATCCCCAAATGACGTTCAAAAGTGGTCATGGGGTGAAGTAACAAAACCTGAAACTATTAATTACAGAACATTGCGCCCTGAAAAAGACGGCCTTTTTTGTGAACGAATTTTTGGCCCTACCAAAGATTGGGACTGCGGTTGTGGAAAATACAAAAAAATTCGATTTAGAGGCATTATTTGTGACAGATGTGGAGTAGAAGTTGCTAGAGCAAAAGTACGTAGAGAACGTATGGGTCATATCAATTTGGCTGCTCCTGTAGCTCATATATGGTTTTCGAAAGGAACACCAAGTAGGTTAGGCTTATTATTAGATTTATCTCCTAGAAATCTTGATCGAGTTTTATATTTCGCTCAGTACTTAGTCACAGATGTTAATTACGAATTAAGGGACCAATTAATAGATCAACTCAAGTCAGATTTACAAACTCAAACTGATTCTCTCGATTCTAAAATCAATTCTAAGACTGAAGAGATCAGACTACTTTTCCAAGAACAAATACAAGACTTAGAAAAACAAAAAGCAGAAACAGATGATGAATCAATACAATCTGAAATTGCATTAAAAATAGAAGCTATTGAATTAGATATCAGTAACAAAACCAATGAAGCTATTGAAGAATTTTCTAGTGAAGATGCATCAGAAATTGATGCAACTAAGAATAAAATTTCTGAGTTAGAAGAACTTCATGTTACTCAGCTTTTAACAGAGACTCAATACAGAGACCATAGAGACAATTATGTTGGAACATTCCAAGCAGGAATGGGAGCTGAAGCTGTTTTATATGTTTTAGAAAATCATATCAATCTTGAAGAATTAAAGAATCTACTTCAAGAAGAAATGGAAACAACATCCGGACAAAAAAGAAAAAAGGCGATTAAAAGATTAAAAGTTGTTGAATCTTTCAGAAATAGTGACAATAAACCAGAGTGGATGATTAGGACTAACCTACCCGTTCTACCACCAGATTTAAGACCTATGGTTCAATTAGACGGGGGAAGATTTGCAACTAGTGATCTAAATGATTTATATAGAAGGGTTATTAATAGAAATAACCGATTGAAAAGATTAATAGAATTGCAAGCTCCTGAAATTATCATCAGAAATGAAAAAAGAATGTTACAGGAATCTGTTGATGCATTAATTGATAATGGCAGAAGAGGTAGAGCTGTAGCTGGAAGCCACAACCACAAACTTAAATCTCTTTCAGATTTACTTAGAGGTAAACAGGGAAGATTTAGGCAAAATCTATTAGGTAAGAGGGTAGATTATAGTGGAAGATCTGTAATTATTGCTGGTCCTGAATTAACTCTAAATCAGTGCGGACTTCCAAGAAAAATGGCACTAGAACTATTTAAACCATTTGTAATGCATCGTCTTGTAGTCAAAGGATATGCTCACAATATCAGAAGTGCAAAACGATTAGCTGAAAGAAATTGGTCAGTAGTTTGGGACATTCTAGGTGATGTAATTCAAGAGCGTCCCGTATTATTAAATCGAGCCCCTACTCTTCACAGATTAGGAATTCAAGCATTTGAGCCAGTATTAATTGAAGGAAGCGCTATTCGAGTCCATCCACTAGTTTGTACAGCTTTTAACGCAGACTTTGATGGGGACCAAATGGCAGTCCATGTACCATTATCAAAACTAGCTGTATTAGAAGCAAAAAAATTAATGTTAAGCACTAATAATATGCTAGCACCTAGCTCAGGAGAACCAATAGTGACACCATCCCTAGATATGGTATTAGGATGTTATTACCTTACTTCAATGGACGAAGGATATGATGAAGAGAACAACGAAATCAAAACTTTCAGTGACTTTGATGACGCTATACTCGCAAACGAATTAGGTATTGTAGATCTCAGGGTTCCAGTTTTAGTGAGAGATCACAAAGGAACAACAATCAAAACAAGTGTGGGAAGAATTATATTCAATAAAATTTTCCCATTAGACTTCATTAATGAATATGATTTCATCAACACTGAAGTCGAAAGACATGCTCTGAGAGATATTGTTGGAAAATGCTTTAGAGTTCTTGGAAACGAAGGAACTGTACAAGTTTTAGATCAAATTAAGTCCTTAGGGTTTAGGTACTCCTCTAAATCTGGAGTTTCTATCGCAATCAATGACGTAAAAGTTTCTTCACAGAAACAAGATATAGTTCTTAAAGCTGAATCTCAAGTTGCACAATTAGAAGATCAATATTTAGATGGATTAATTACTGAAGAAGAAAGATATCAAGCAACTGTGAGAATTTGGACAGAAGCAAATGATGACTTAACTAATGTAATTGCCGAAGATCTTCCTAATTATGGGGGGATTTATATGATGGCCCAATCCGGAGCAAAAGGAAACATAGCTCAAATTAAACAAATGGCTGGGATGAGAGGTTTAATGTCTAACCCAAGAGGAAGAATTATTGATCGTCCTATTAAGTCGAATTTTAGAGAGGGCTTAACTGTATTAGAATACTTCATTTCCACTCATGGAGCCCGAAAAGGATTAGCGGATACAGCACTACGTACTGCTGATAGCGGATATCTCACCAGAAGATTAATAGATGTTTCTCAGGAGGTAATTATTACCGAAGAGGAATGTATAGGTGAAGAAGGAATGCTAATCGGTGAATATAATGACGAAGCAATCAAAGATTTATTTCTAGATCGTGTCAAATACAGATATCTCGCTAAGCCTTTGGCTGACCCAAAAACTGGAGAAATATTAATAGATACAGAAACACCTATTCTTGACTCAGAGCGTGAAATTTTAGAAAAACACGAAATTAAAGAATTAATGGTCCGTTCTCCATTATCTTGCAAAACAGTTAGGGGCTTATGTAAAAAATGTTATGGATTATCTCTAACTAATTTGAAGCCAACTATGATTGGTGATGCTGTAGGTATCATTGCTGCTCAAAGTATTGGAGAACCAGGCACTCAATTAACCATGCGTACTTTCCATACTGGTGGAGTGGCAGGATCAGACATTACAAGTGGACTACCTAGAGTTGAAGAATTATTTGAAGCTAGAGCACCTAAAGGTGCTGCTGTATTATCTGAAATTTCAGGCACTGCTGAAATTATTGAAACGTCTGAAGGCAGAACTGTAAGAATAACTAATTCAGAAGAATTAACTGATGAATACACAATTTCAGGATACAAAAAACTAGTTAAAAAAGGTGACATAGTTATTATTGGAGCTCCTATTGCACAATCTAAAGAAGATGAAAATAACATTATTCATGCAAGAAATTCTGGTACGGTAGGTGTAGAAGGTGAAAATATAACTATCACATGGCAAGATGAAGAACAAAGAGAATACGCAATTCCAGCGTCATCTCATTTGCAAATATCTACAGGTGATCAAATTGAACCTGGTCAAGCTATTACATCCGGTCCCAAAAACCCTCAACAAATTCTTGAAATTCAAGGTAGAGAAGCTGTTCAATCCTACCTGATTGAGGAAGTACAAAAAGTTTACCGATCTCAAGGAGTTCCAATTCACGATAAACATATCGAAACCATTATTCGCCAAATGCTAAAAAGAGTTCAAATCCATGAACCAGGAGATACCGGATTATTACCTGGTGATACTATGGATAAATTAAAATTTGACGAAAGAAATTCAGAAACTATTTCTGAAGGTGGCGATCCTGCTACTGCAATACCTATATTATTAGGTATTACTCGAGCATCATTACATATGGACAGTTTCCTTGCAGCTGCATCGTTCCAAGAAACTACTAGAGTTTTAACTGAATCTGCAGTGTCTGGTAAAAAAGACCTTCTAACAGGACTAAAAGAAAACGTGATTATTGGACGACTAATTCCAGCACGATACGATAACTCTGAAGAAGGTAAAGAAAAATTAGGGTTAGATGAACTAGAAAATGTATTTGCTTTAGATGAGATGCCCGAAAGTCCACCGCCACCACAGATTGAAGATGAAGACGGACTACTATCTTTAGTCAGTGACTTGATGGACGAAGAAACTGAGGAATAAAAGCTAAATAACTTGAGGCGACTTATAGATATTTTATTCTAAGTCGCCTTGTAATTTAAATTTTTCTGCTTTTTTAGTATAACTTTTTGCAATCGAGGAAATCATTTCCAAATGTTTATCTTTGACTTGCCCTTTGATTCTAGCAGGCATTCCCATCACTATTGATTTTTCAGGAAATTCCATCCTTTCCAATACCATTGATCCCGATCCTATTACAGAATCAGATCCTAATATCACTCCATCATTAAGAATTGCACCGTTTCCAATTAGACATCTGGGACCAATATTTTTTGCATGACACATCACCCTGTGACCAATTGTCACATGATCACCGATAAATACTTCAGAATCTCCATGAAGTACTGAATTATCTTGAATATTGGTAAATTTACCAATATTAATTTTGTGAGTGTCACCTCTAATAATTGTTCCAGGCCAAATACTAGAGCCTTCACCTATTTCAACATTTCCAATAACGTACGCAGCTTCACTGACAAATGCAGTAGGATGAATTTTTGGAGATTGATTGCCTAAACTTCTTATCATTTTTCCTCCTTTATTAATTGATTATTACAAGAGTTTGTCCAGTAGTTACTTTATCTCCAGAAGAAATTTCTACTGATGAAACTATTCCAGACCATGTTGCCTTAAGACTTTGTTGCATTTTCATAGCTTCTAAAACACATATTTCATCTCCAATGACAATTTCATCTCCCACATTCACAGCCACAGAAATAATCATTCCAGGTAAAGGAGAAGAAAACGTTTTATTTGAATCAATTGTGTCACTTGAAACGGATTTATTTTCAGAAGACTTATTAAAAAATGTATTCTTCATTAAATTCTTTATACGAGAAAAAACTGGTGTATTATCAGAAAAATTTTGAATGTCATTAATAGAAACCCTGAAAAACATACCCTCTACAGACACGTTCACAAAATCTTTATCGCTATCTAAAATACTGACTTTGTACCATTTAGAATCAATATAAACTTTATAAGTCTTCATATTATCCTGCCAAAGATATAAACACGCCTGCAATTACTGCAGAACCAATCACTCCAGCTACATTAGGTCCCATTGCGTGGGTCAACAAAAAGGTTTGAGGATTAGATTTTTGGCCCATTTGATGTGAAATCCTAGCCGCCATAGGAACTGCGGAAACACCTGCAGAACCAATAAGTGGATTAATTTTGTTTTTAAGAAAAAGATTCATAATTTTTGCAAAAAGTAAACCTCCCAATGTCCCAAAACTAAAAGCAACCAATCCTAATCCTAAAATTAATATTGTCTCCCATTGAAACATCCTATCTGCTGTCAATTGAGTACCCACAGTAATCATAAGGAAAACTGTAGTAATATTTAAAATTTCATTAGATGCAGCATTAGTTAATCTAGGCACCACATTACTTTCTTTAAACACATTACCAATCATAAACATGGAAATTAATGGAGCAGATTTTGGAACTATTAATATGATTAAAGTCATAGCTAATGTTGGAAAAATGATCTTCTCAAATTTAGAAACTTCACGTAAATCTTTCATTACTATCATTCTTTCTTTTTTCGTAGTCATCAATCTCATTAATGGGGGTTGTATGAAAGCAACAGCTGCCATATATGAATACGCTATTACAGCTGTAATTCCTAACAAATCAGGTGCAAGTCTAGATGTCAAAAATATTGTGGTAGGACCATCAGCACCACCAATAATGGCTATAGATGCAGCTTCTTTAATTCCAAAATTAAAACCAAAATCACCTAAAACTATAGCACCCCAAAAAGCAACAAATATCCCAACTTGTGAGGCCGCACCCAGCAATAATGTTTTAGGGTTAGCTATTATTGGACCGAAGTCAGTAAGAGCCCCTATACCCAAAAAAATAATTGGTGGAAGAATATTCCAATAAGAAAGCCCATAGTGAAACAAAATACCAAAAATTCCAGCTTCTTGAAAACCTGATTCATCAGTTGGTATAGCCATCAATCCCGTCAAAGGTAAATTTGCTATTAAAATACCCAATCCCATAGGCAATAATTCATAAGGCTCCCAATCTTTTGAAATTGCTAAATATAAAAAAAGAGAACCTATAAGTATCATCAACAAGTGCCGATAATCTAAATGACTAAAACCTGTAGTATTAAAAAAATCTGATAATTCATTCATATTAAAAAAGTACTAGTTTTTTTCCTCAGATAAATATGCTGCAGATGCTATAGAGGCAGCAAGTGCTTTTTTAACATTTTCTTCAGGATCTCCTTGAGAAAAAATCGGTGTAATAATATTTATAACGATTCTAATCAATTCAATCAAAATGATTAATACAAATAGTAAACCGAATGTAATTAACAACCCAACTAAAGTAATATTTATTTCTTGATTAAAATTTTCGATAATGCACCAACTATAATGAAATAAAACATGAAGATTCTACACCATTTAGGAGTAGTGTGAATGAATAAAAAGAAAACACCAAATTTTATGTATTTTGCGATTAAGTCAGCTTTATTAGACAAAAATATATATAAACATTTTATTCAAAAAGAAGAAGTATCAATTTATTCTTTAATAATTGTTACTATATCAGCGTTATCTGCATCTATTGGACTCCAATATAGATCAAGAGCAATAGATTTGTCAGAGTTAGGAATTAATGGATATGTAATTATGATGATGACTGCAAGTTCAATTTTCGTAGGATGGATGTTATGGGCTTATGTATCAAAAGTATTATGTTCATACTGGGGAGATCAAAACGATGATTTCAGACTATCAATTAGAACCGTAGGAATCGCATATAGCCCTGGTATTTTAATGCTATTTACCGGTATCCCATTTATAGGACCTGTTTTTATGTTGATTGCTTCAATTTGGATTCTAATATCAGTTACTGTGGCTATTTCTGTTGTCAATAAAATTGGCTTTAAAAGCCTCATTCCTGGGATTTTAGGCTGGATAATGTCTTGGATACTAGTTCCATGGTTTATTTTGGGACAATATATATTTTAAGCAATAGTAGATTCTATATTTTCCCATCTAGTTAATAACAATTTCTTAGTATTCTCAAAAATCACTTTTTCCACTTCTGCAGATGATAGATTTTTTAGTTCAGATATTTTTAACAATATTGCTTTCAAATGTCTGGGTTCAGTCCAATTTTCTCGATTTTTTTTAAAAGGTTGAGGAGCAGAATCTGTTTCAATAACAATATGTTCAAGTGAAATATTTTTTACTACATCTTGTAATTCATCAAGCCTAAATAGAGGTCTAGCTATTGAAATATAAAATCCTAAATCTATTGCAGATTGAGCATCATAAAGGCTTCCTTGAAAGTAATGCATTACTCCACCCACTTCATAGGCTTTTTCTTCCTTTAAAACTCTAAAACAGTCATTATGTGCTTCTCTACTATGAAATATAATAGGAAGTTTAAGATCTCTTGCTATATTAATTTGCTTTCTAAACGCCTCAAATTGCCAGGCTCTATCTGGCATATCTGGTAAATAATCCAACCCGATTTCACTCATTACAATCACTTTTTCGTGACTTAAAACTAATTTTCTCAATTCATTATCGTGTTTTTCGGTAAAAGGTTCGATTAAATCCATAGGATGCATTCCAACACCAGTAAAAAATTGCGGGAAAATTTTTGAATATTCTATATTCTTTTTAGACGAAGCTATTGTGGTGCCTGCAGATATCACCATTCTTACATCTTCTTTTGCCGCACGAGACAAAATCTCTTGAATTTCATTCTGTGAATATGGATCTAAATGTACATGAGTGTCGATTAACATAATCAAATTACCGCAAAGTGATTATACTATTGGTATGAAATCCAAAACCATAGTTACAATTATATTTTTAATTGCCATATTTTCTATCAATTGTTCAAATGAACACCAGCTTAGGTCAAATAATGCATTTCAACCGATTAAAATCAGTCAAAAATTTCCTGAAAACTTTAAATTAGGTGGGACATTAAGACTAGCTTCCAATAATTTGTTTAATTCTTTAGATCCTCACAACAATTCTAATATTTCAGACTCTTCATGGGGTCCAGGTTTAATTTATGACAGATTACTCAATTATGAACATGGAGAAAATGTATTACTACCATCTTTAAAACATGAATGCCTAATCTGTAGTAAATGGACTTTAGAAGACGAACAAAAAATTACATTTACTATTCCTAACCATCTAACTTGGAATACCAGCCCTCCAACAGCTTTAACTACCTCAGACATTGAATTCAGTATCAACAGAATCAAAAACCAGAAAAACCATGATTTTCTACACATGATTCAATCAATTGATATAGAAACTGAAAATAAAATTTCATTTCAATTAAAATATCCCGACTCAGATTTTTTGATGACTTTAGCAGATGTAAAAAATAAAATTGTTTCAAAAAATCTCACAGAAAATTCTGAAAAAATTACACTTGATAATTCAATTGGGTCTAATTCTTGGGCTATCGAAAAATTTTCACCACTAACAAAAATCACTTTATTAAATTTACGTAAAAATGACGACCAACCCTTCGTAGATGCTATTGAAATTAATGTATTAACAGACTCACAAACTAGATTGAGTGCATACATGGTGGGCTTAATTGACGTATACGAGATTGAAAATCTTACACATACTCATAAAGATGATCACTTATATCAAAATCAATTAAATGTAATAGAACCTAGTACAGGTGTATCACTAACATTCAACACATCCAAGTTTCCTTACAATAACAGAAATTTTAGAAATGCCATTATTAATGCTATAGATATAGATGAAATACAAACCCCCAATCAATATTTTGCTTTAGGCATGCCTTTAATCAATAAAACATGGGAACTTGATCAAGTTAAGTGGCAATCCCAGTTTAATAACCCTAATAAATTTTCAGATAATATAGAGCAGTCTAAAGTGAAAATGCCAATGACTATAAAAATGTTGGCAAGTGAATATGATCAAAATTATTCAGAAACTATTAAGAAATTAACTAAACAACTTACTTTAAATGGGTTTTTAGTTGAAACAACGATTTTAAATAATAGAGAATATGCTTCAAAAACTTGGGATCAAAAAGATTTCGATATATCTGTAGGACCTCAATTCCCACAATTGTCGCCAAACTCATTTTTATTTTCTATATTGCACAGTAAGGGAAATTTGAATGCTTCAAATACTTACAACATCAAACTAGATAAATTAATTGAAGAACAATCTCAATCGTATAATTCACAAAATAGAGAAAATATTATTCAAGAAATCAATTCTATTTTATTTGATGAAATGTATCGACTGATGATTAATCCAAAAGTATCTTCGTGGACTTGGACTGATTCAATAAATAATTTTTATCCTAATTTTTACTCACAAGAATATAAACACTGGGATAAAGTTTGGATAGAAAGATGAGTTAATGTAAATTCTCTAAGGCAGAACATGCCAACAAAACACACTTAATTCTCACAGGAAAAGCCATTACATCATATAAAACAAATATATCTGATTCATTATGAAAACTTTTACAACTATTCGTTTGCATATCTAATCTAAATTTTTCAGTAAAAACAGAAACTTCTTCAATAGACATTCCTTTAATATGATCAGAAATCATTGAACCTGATGCCAAAGTGATCGCACAACCTTCACCCTCAAATCGAATTTCCTCAATACAGAAATGATCATTTAAGCTTAACTCAAAGAGTATTTCATCTCCACAAAAAGGATTAATAGCATTTCCTGAAAAATCAATTTTAGAAATAGGGGAAGAATTCCGTGGGAATCTACAATGATCTAAAATTATTGAATTCTTATATAAATTATCTAAGCTAGTTTGAGCCATCGCCAAAATACCTGATAGCAGATTTAATACCATCAATCAATGTATCTACTTCTTTCATAGTATTGTATACATAGAAACTTGCTCTAGCCGTAGCAGATACTCCTAAACTTTTAATTAATGGCATAGCACAATGGTGTCCTGTTCTAACAGCAATACCCATTCCATCCAATATAGTTCCTAAATCATGTGGATGAATGTTAGGAATATGAAATGAAAAAACAGCACCTTTTTGATCAGAAGACTTAGGGCCAAATAATGTTACTCCTTCAGATTCTAATGTATTAAATTTTTTTAATGCATATGAAGTAATACTTTTTTCATAATCATGAATGTTTTCCATACCAATATTTTGTAAATAATCTACGGCAGTTCCTAATGCTATTGAGTCAGCAATATTAGGAGTACCAGCCTCAAATTTCATGGGAATATCAGCCCAAGAAGCTTTTTCATATGTCACTTCTAATACCATTTCTCCCCCTGTAAATACAGGATCCATTTCTTCTAAAATTTCCATTTTCCCATAGAGGACACCTATTCCTGTGGGACCCATCATTTTATGACCAGAAAAGACAAAAAAATCACATCCAATATCCTGAACATCAACCGACATATGCGGCACACTTTGTGCGCCATCTAACACAAATAAAGCTCCCACCTGGTGAGCTTTTTCACATAATTCTTTCACAGGATTTATAGTTCCTAATGCATTTGAAACATGAACTATTGAAACTAGCTTTGTTTTTTGAGTAATTAATTCATCTATATTTGACAAATCTAAAGTTCCATCAATATTCAATGATAAAAACTTAATTTTTGCTCCTTTCATTCGGGCTAATTCTTGCCAAGGAATTAAATTACTGTGATGCTCCATTGGAGACAATAGAATTTCATCACCTTCTCCAATATTTTTATTTCCCCAAGAATAACTAATAATATTCAAACTCTCTGAAGCATTTCTAGTCCAAATTATAGATTGAGAAGTTTGTGAATTAATAAATGAAGATATTTTTTCTCTAGCTTCCTCAAATTTATCGGTAGCTTCCATACTTAAGGTATGAACTCCTCTATGAACATTAGAATTATGATTTTCATAGAAATCTACTAGGGAATTAATCACTGACCTAGGCTTATGAGTTGTAGCAGCATTGTCTAAATACACCAACTCATGTCCATTAATTTTTCTAGATAAAATAGGAAAATCATTTCTAATCTGATCGATATTAATCATAAATTACTCCTTTATTCTGTAGAGACTGATTGATCATTCTCTGTTAAAGCAGTATGAAAAGTATGCCACGGCAAAGTTGCACACTTAATTCTTGCTGGAAACTGTGATACACCACTCAATATTTCCAAATCACCTAAAATATCACTAGAAAAATCTTCTCCAGGTTTCCTTGTAATCATTTCTCGAAATGATTCAAAAATCTGGATAGCATCAGAAATTTTTTTCCCTTTAACTCCATCTGTAAGCATCGAAGCAGAAGATTTGGAAATAGCGCAACTATCCCCATTAAATGCAATATCTGCTATTTCATCATCAACCAATTTTACATATACATTGATTTCATCTCCACATAATGGATTAAATCCATTTGCAAAAGATGTAGCATCTTCAAGTTTTCCAAAATTTCTTGGTCGTCTGTTGTGATCCATTACTATTTCTTGGTAAAGATCTTGAAAATCATTCATTTTAAAACTCAAACTTATAATCAGGTAATGATTCTAAAAATTTATCTGCTATAAAATCTCTAAATTCTATTTGTTCGATTTGGGATATTATCTCGTCAGCAAAACCATAAATTAACAATTTACTCGCAGTCTCTAAATCAATTCCTCTACTTCTCATATAAAAAATAGAATCCTCATCTATATTCCCAGCTGAAGCTCCATGAGCACATTGAACATCATCAGCATAAATGAACAAAGCCGGCTTACTGTCTACCTCTGCTTGGTCTGACAGTATTAAATTTTTATCAGATTGTACAGAAAAAGTTTTTTGAGCTTCTTTTCTGACGAGTACTGTTCCCCCAAATACGGCTCTAGATTTTCCGGACAAAATTCCTTTATAAAACAGATTACTAGAACTATTTGGTTTTGAATGATCAATATTAATAAAATTATCTAAATGTTGCTCATCTGAAGTCAAATACAACCCCTTTAAGTCACAATGAGCTCTTTCTCCATCAATTAATACTTTTAGATCATATCGCCCTATATTAGCCCCATGAAAAAAATGATGAAGAATCAAAACTACTGTCATCACTTAATTTGACTCGTTCATATCCAATATTGAATGAGTCATTACTTTCTGACATTAATCTGTAATGAGTCATTTTTGCAGAAGGTTTAAGTTCAATTTCTGTTACAGAATTAGTTAAAGAAACGTTAGGGCTTCCTCCTACATAATTTTCCAACACAATGGATGAAGATTTCTCTTGGGCGGTAATGTGTAATCGAGGATTATTGAATTCTAAATTAGAACCTGAACTATAATAAATTATATTCAATACTGCGTTTGGATCAAAAGATTTTTCTATAGATAGAATTAAACCATCAGATAAAAATGCAGAATTTAAAGCAGCAAACCCATCATCAGATACATCTGTTAATAGACCAATTTTATCTTGAGAAGAATTTAACGAATCAATTGATATACCACTATTAGGTAAATTAGAAATGCCGTGATCGATAAAACCATCTATAAACACAATGTTGTACCAATCTTTTGACCAAGGAGCCATTTTTTTGATCAAATCAATATCTACACTTTTGGGTTGTGAAACTTGAAAAACATTATTAACTATGGGAGAAACACTGGTATATTTCCATTTTTTCGTTACCTTTTCTAGAAACCGGAAATCCTATTTCACGAAAAGTATTAAATGATCTTAATTTAAAAGATTTCAACCAATCAGACCCCAAACCAGATTGAGATTCAAATTGATCCTCTAGTGAATCTAAGTAATCTTTAAGCATAAACTAAAATCCTGCAGAAATAGATTCTTTAATCCATTCATATCCTTTTTCTTCCAATTCCAAAGCAAGGTTACTATCACCTGACTTAACTATATTTCCATCTACTAAAACATGGACGAAATCAGGTTTTATATAATCTAATATACGTTGATAATGGGTAACAATAAGTACAGAATTATTTTCTGACTTAAATTCATTAACCCCATTAGATACAATCCTAAGCGCATCAATATCCAATCCTGAATCAGTTTCATCCAATAATGCTAAAGTTGGGTTCAAAAGAGACAATTGCATTATTTCATTTCTTTTCTTCTCTCCTCCAGAAAAGCCTTCATTTACAGATCTTTTTACCAAATCAGGGTTCATTTCAACCTTATTTCTATGTGTTTCTAACAAACTATCAAATTCTTTTACACCAAGTTCACTTTCACCTTTTTCTTTTCTAATAGCATCAACTGAAGATTTTAAAAATTGCCAAGACCTTACTCCAGGCAACTCAACGGGATATTGAAAAGCCAAAAA
>QCNV01000006.1 GCA_003213095.1 SAR202 cluster bacterium AG-426-M11
TATGGTGTAGTCACTTCTGTAATTAGTATGGTTAGAACTGCTGGTAATTTGACTGGTACAGCTGTTGCAACTTCTGTAGTTGTATTAACTATGTCTTCAATGGGTTTTCAGCCAAACTTGTCTATTTTAGAATCAGTATCTGATCCTCAAAAAATTTCAGAAATCAGATTTGCATTTACTGAAGGTATTTCTAGAGCTTTTACATTAGCAACAGCTATAGTGGTAATTTCTTTTAGTTTAAATATTTTTGGCCGTAACATTAAATTTGTTTCTCCAAAGACTAATTGATTATTTAACAAATAATAATTACCCCTGTATAATCATCTGTAAATTTACAGTGAAAATATTTTTTTATGACTACAAGCGATTACAATTTTTCTACATTTTCTAAAAACAGCTTTTATGCTGAACTCAATGCGCGATTAATTGATATGGCAGATGTTGCTTCTGATATGAGAATTGTAGATTTAGCTTGTGGGGCAGGTGGTGTTACCAGATTAATTTTGGAAAGAATTAATAGAACTACAAACACAGTTGTCATTGCACTTGACCATTCTCAAGTCGCTTTAAAAACTGCTATGGATGATCTAAAAGATATTTCTCATGGCGCAGTTAAATATGTTCAAAGTGGAGTAGAGAATATTTCAGATGCTATAAAAGAATCTGTTGACACTGTTGTTTTTTGTAATGCCATTCATTATCTACCAGATAAAGATGTTGTAGTTAGTGAAATTTCAAAGTCTTTATCTCAAGGTGGTAAGTTTGCTTTTAACACTTCATTTTATGAAGGGGGACAACACAAAGACTCTTTGTCTTTTTATTCAAAATGGATGTTTAAAGCCTTTAGAATTTTAAGGAAAGAATATGGTCTCAAACCTGAAAAATCTCTAAAAGTTGAATCAAGAAAACAATTAACTCCTGAAGATTATTCAGACTTGTTATCTAGGCATGGACTAAAAATCGAAATACAAAAAGTAGATACTGTACAGGTTCCGATTGAAGGCTGGTTAGACATTTGTGCCTTTTCTGATTTTATTGAAGGAACAATGCCAGGAGTTCCCTTAGATACTGCAAGCGAAGTATTGCAGGAAGGTGTTAGGCAAACTTATAAAGAACTTAATGTTACCCATGTACCAAGAAATTGGTTAGACATTGTAGCTAAAAAAATCTGATAATTACAATGGATGAGTTTTCAAAAGATTCTAATAATCTTCCTGATCATGCTGGTAGGTATGGGATTTTTGGTGGCCAATATGTGCCAGAGACGCTAATTCCTGCATTAAATGAACTCGAATTAGAATATGAGAAAATAAAGCAAGATTTAGATTTTCAACAAAATCTATCTAATATGTTAAAAACATTTGTTGGTAGACCTACAGAGTTATATTTTGCTCAAAATTTAACTGAAAAACTGTCCGGTGCTCAAATTTATTTGAAACGTGAAGATTTAGCTCATACTGGTGCTCATAAAATTAACAATGCCCTTGGCCAAGGTTTGTTAGCAAAAAAAATGGGTAAAAATAGAATAATTGCTGAAACTGGTGCTGGTCAGCATGGGGTTGCTACAGCTACTGTTTGCGCCAAACTAGGTTTAGACTGCGTCGTTTATATGGGAGAAGAAGATATAAGAAGACAAGCTCTTAATGTTTCTAGAATGAAATTATTGGGGGCAGAAGTTATTTCTGTAGATTCAGGCAGCAAAACACTAAAAGATGCTATCAATGAAGCTATTAGAGATTGGGTTACTAATGTTCAAACTACTCATTATTTAATTGGTAGTGCTGTTGGACCTCATCCTTATCCGATGATTGTTAGAGATTTTCAAAGAATTATTGGAAAAGAGTCTCGATCACAGCTTTTAGGTTTAATAGGGAAGCTACCAGAATATGTTGTTGCATGTGTAGGTGGGGGAAGTAATGCTATCGGTCTTTTTTATGATTTTATTAGTGATGAAAAAGTAAAATTAATTGGTGTTGAAGCTGGTGGTGAGGGAATTTTGACGGGAAAACATTCTTCTACAATTTCGGCTGGCAAAGTTGGGGTATTGCATGGGAGTATGTCTTATTTAATACAAAATGACGACGGTCAAATTATTGAGACACATAGTATTTCTGCAGGTCTAGATTATCCAGGAGTAGGTCCTGAGCACAGTTGGTTAAAAGATATAGAAAGAGCTGAATACGTTAGTGTAAGTGATACAGAGGCACTAAAAGGTTTTGAATTAATTTGTGAAACTGAAGGGATTATTCCTGCTTTAGAGCCTGCACATGCCGTTCATTATGTGTCACAGTTAGCTCCCACTTTGTCAGATAATAATGTCATTTTATTAGGAATGTCAGGCAGAGGTGATAAAGATATGGAAACCGTTGCGCAGGCTTTAAATATTTAATAAATTGATTACGTTTAAAATCATCCTACCCATTTTAATTTTTGGGTTTTTATTTTTTCCTACGATAGAAGCAAATGGTTCAGTAAAAAATTATCAGGAAAATCAAATTGATGAATTTTTGATTGGACTTGGATCAGTTCCTGATCAACCAACTAAGGGTCTTAATCATTTTGCGTTGTATCTAACAGATGCAAAGTCTAATGAGAAATTTCAAAATTTAATTGTTTATTTTTCAGCATATATGGAAAATCATGACAACTCTGAAGTTGTAAAATATGAAATGAAAAATACATTGTTTGATCCTGAGTATTATGAAATTGATGTTTCTTTAGATACTGTAGGAAAGTGGTTTTTATTAGTTGAAATAGAAATTAACGACAATCAATTAGATGTACAAACATTTTCTACAGTATTTGAAATTAATGTTGAATCTCCTAATCCCTTGAATTCTTTTTTAACTTTGGGGTTATTAGGATTTTTGATTATAATTTTGATTAGATCTATTTATAAACTTTTATTAAGGCAATCAAAATGAAAAAAATTACCATTGTTTTATTATTCATATTTGTTTTGTTAATACTATTTTCTTGTTCTGAAATTGATATTGAAATTCCTAAAATAGTAGAAACTGCTATATCTATTGAAGATGGACAAGTTTCAAATGGATTAGAGGTGATAACTTTAAAAAAAAATGATCAAGTAAAATTAACTTTTACTTCTAATAATGAAATTGAAATTCACCTACATGGTTATGATATAAAAAATTTGGTAAAACCTAATGAAACTTCGGTAATGGAGTTTAAGGCTATAGCTACTGGCAGATATAATGTTACTTCTCACTTTGATCAAGGTGATGGAAGTCATCATGATCATGATCATGATGAACATGGAGTATTGTTTGAATCTAAATCGCTTTTATTAGATGATTTTTATTCATATCAAGTTCCTGCTGATTTTGCTGATTTTCCCATCGTTTATCATGATCATATGGAACATAAGACTATAGGTACTATAGAAATTTCAAAAAATAATCAATCCATTGATGAAGTTAAAATTTTGATTACTGAAAAACCTAATTCTCAAACATTAGTTTTTGATCCTGATCTTGTATTTGTAAACCCAGGAACAAAAATTATTTGGGAGAATAAACTAGCTAGGAAAGTTAGAATTACTAGTGGACCCCCTCCAAGTGTTTCAAAACATTCTGGACACCATGATGAGGAAACTACATTGTTTAGGATAGAGGTTTATCCTTAGGATAATATTTTGAAATTTTTTTCATTTTTATTTGTAATATGTTTTTTGATTTTTTCACCATTCCCAGTTAGTGCACATGGATTTGGAGAAAGATATGATCTTCCTTTACCTTTATCTTATTTTATGGTTGGGGCTGCTGCTACAGTTGGTTTATCTTTCTTAATTATTGGGTGGTTTTTTTCACAATCTTCATATGCTAAATCATATTGGACATTAGACTTATTTTCATTGAAATATATGAAATTTATTTTAAATTTGATTAGTTTTATTTTAGGTTTTGTCGCAGTGGGGATTCTTGTTTTATGTATTGTTGTAGGATTGTGGGGAACTCAAGAAGCTTTGGAAAGTTTTTCTCCAACTTTTGTATGGATTATATGGTGGGTTGGAATTGGATACTTTGTTGCTTTGGTTGGAAACATTTGGTTAGTAATTAATCCCTGGATGGTTTTATATAACTACTATGAGAAGTGGAGAAAACCAATTCCCATACTTAAATGGCCTAACACATTGGAAGCATGGCCAGCATTGATACTATTTTTAATTTTTGGTTGGGTGGAAAATGTTTATAGTGGAGCATCGCAGCCATTTAATTTATCAATTTTGTTGATACTTTATTCTTTATTAACTTTTTTGGGAATGCGGTTGTTTGGTAAGCATGTTTGGTTAAATCATGCTGACCCGTTTTATATATTGTTTGGATTATTTTCTAGATTTTCTCCAACAGAAATAGAGAGTAAATGTGCTGATTCATCCAAATGCGTTGATAGTCTTGAATGTTGGGAAAAATCAGAAATTGGAAACAGAAAATTGAATATTAGACCTTTTTTTGTTGGTTTGGCATCAGGAGAAAAAATAAAAACTTCCATTATGATATTCCATGTAACAGCATTAGCTACAGTTACTTTTGATGGCTTTGCTGAAACTCCTGCTTGGGTACAAATACAAAATTTGGTTTGGCCAATTATTGATACATTAAATTTAAATAATTCATCAGTGATAACTACATTGGGAAGTCTTTTTTTCCCATTATATTTTTCTTTAATTTATCTATTAATTTGTTCTTGGACATCAAAAATTTCAAAAGGTAAGATTTCTACTGAAGAAGTTGCAAAAACCTTTGTTTTTTCTTTGGTTCCTATTGCTTTGGCTTATAATCTTTCTCATTATTTTTCATTTTTAATTATTACTGGACAAAATATTATTCCATTAATATCTGATCCATTTGGGTTTAATTGGAATATGTTTGGTACAAAAAATTATATTCCCAATTTTTCTATAATTAATGCTAGATTTGTGTGGATTCTTTCAGTGTTTTCTTTAGTAGTTGGGCATATTATTTCAGTTTATATTTCTCATAAAATCGCAAGTAGAAGCATTTCATCTAATAAATTAGTAATTCAAACTCAAATTCCGATGTTGTTTTTAATGGTTTTTTACACTGCTATAAGTTTATGGATTATTGCCCAGCCAATAGTGGAATAATTGATTGAAATAAAATTCTTAATTCTGACAGTTTTTTTTGTGATTTGTCTGATACTATCTATCGCAACTAAACATTCTGACTGATTGGGGTTAAATGATGAATTCTAACAATGAACCCGAGAATATTACTCAATATTCCTGTCCTAAATGTGTAAATAACACTTATGAAACTGGTGAAATTCGTACCACAGGTTCTGGTATTTCGAGATTTTTAGATATACAAAACCAAAAATTTGCTCACATCACATGTGATAAATGTGGATACACAGAATTTTTCAAAAGACGAACAAGTGGAGTTGGAAATATTTTAGATTTATTTATGGGCGGATAAATTTGAACCACAATATTTTGATAATTAAATGAAGGAAGCTTGTGGAGTTGTAGGTGTGTATTCCCCTGGTCAACAGGCCTCTAAAGCTGCTTTTTTTGGAATTCATGCCCTGCAGCATCGAGGTCAAGAAAGTGCAGGTATTGCAGCAAGTTCTGGAACGAATATACAAGTCAAAACTCAGATGGGTTTGGTCACACAAGTTTTTCAGGAGAAAGATTTATCTGACTTAGATGGCTATATAGCTTTAGGTCATACTCGATACTCTACTACGGGTTCTAGTCACATTGATAATGCTCAACCATTTTTATCTAAAAGTGATTCTGTTGAAATCGCTTTGGGACACAATGGCAATCTTATTAACGCATTAGAATTGCGTAATGAGTTATTGGATTTAGGTGTGAATTTTCAATCTTCTGCAGATTCAGAAATTATAGCTCATTTGATTTCTCATGCTCCTGCCAGTTCGTGGGCTGAAAGAATTTCATATGCTATGAGAAAGCTCCATGGGGCCTATTCTTTAGGAATTATGACGAATGAGGAAATTATAGGGGTTCGTGATCCTTTAGGGGTTCGCCCTTTATGTATTGGTACTTTACATGATGGATGGGTAATAGCTTCTGAATCATGTGCGTTAGACCATTTAGGAGCGGAATTTTATCGTGAAGTATTACCAGGGGAAGCAGTATTGGTTAATAAAGACGGTTTAAAATCTATTTATCAAAAACCCAATACTGATCATGTTTTAGGAAATTGTATTTTTGAACAGATTTATTTTTCAAGACCAGATTCATTATTAAACGGTGATCTAGTTTATACGTCTAGAATGAATATGGGTGCTCAATTAGCTAAAGAATTTCCAGTAGACGCTGATGTTGTAATTGGGGTTCCTGATTCTGCTACAGCAGCTGCTGTAGGCTATTCTCAACAATCTGGAATTCCATTTACTGAAGGTTTAGTAAAAAATAGATATGTAGGTCGAACCTTTATTTTTCCTGATCAACGATTGAGAGAATTAGGGGTTAGGCGTAAATTTAACCTTCTCCCCCAAATTTTAAAAGATAAAAAAGTTGTAGTGGTTGATGACAGTATTGTTCGTGGTACTACAACCCCGCATATTGTAGATTTGCTAAGAAAAGGTGGAGCTAAAGAAATTCATTTGAGAATTTGCGCTCCTCCAATTATTTCTCCTTGTCATTTTGGGGTTGATATGGCAAAAAAATCTGAATTAATAGCTAGTAATATGACTGTAGAAGAAATTTCCGAACATTTAAAAGTTGATTCTTTAGGCTTTTTAAGTAATGACGGATTATTAAAATCTATTTCAGGTAACCGTGATCAATACTGTATGGGATGTTTTACAGGAAATTATCCCATTCCTATTCAGCTTGAAATGGACAAATTAGTTTTAGAATCATAAGGAGACTACTAACTCTCGTGAATAATTTTCCGTTGAATTTGGGGATTCTAGCTTCTCATGAGGGCACTAATTTACAAGTAATATTAGATGCTTGTAATCAAAAAACTATAAATGCATCAGTTAGTGTAGTGATTAGTAATAATTCTGCTTCTAGAGCCTTAAAAAGAGCTAGAGAATCTAATGTTTTGGGTCTTCATATGAGCAAAATGACTCATTTTAACGAAGAAAAATTGGATATTGCTATCACTGAAATCATGAAATCTAATCAAGTAAATTTGATTTTGCTAGCAGGGTATATGAAAAAAATTGGACCTTCACTCCTAAATCAGTACAAAAACAGAATAATTAATAGTCATCCGTCTTTACTTCCTTTCTATAGCGGCCAAGGGATGTTTGGTGATTTAGTTCATCAAGCTGTTATAGAAAATAAAGAAGAGTTTAGTGGAATTACTTTACATTTAGTTGATCATGATTATGACCATGGCCCCAAAATAGCTCAAAAAACAGTAAAAGTTCTTCCTAATGATGACATTATTTCTTTAAAGAAAAGAATTCAATTTATAGAACACCAATTTTGGATAGAAACTTTACAAAAAATTTGTCAAAAAGAAATTGATTTAGATGTTGTAGGTCTAGAAAAGGAGTCTTTTCAGGTATGAATATTCATAAAAATGTTTCAAAAATTTATGCTTCATCTGGAGTCAATTTAAATAACTCTGAAAAAGTTAAAGACCAAATCAAAACTATTGCTCAAGATACTTATGATCAAAACGTGATGGGGGGCGTTGGTGGTTTTGGAGCTTTATATCAAATTTCTGGATATGATCAACCAATTTTAGTATCTAGTACAGATCCTGTGGGAACCAAATTAAGTGTTGCAGGAATGGTAAATGATTATTCAAATATCGGAATTGATTTGGTAAATGCATGTATAAATGATTTGATAGTTGTGGGAGCAGACCCATTATTTTTTTTAGATTACATAGCGACTTCAGTAATGGATCCTGAAATAGTGGTAACAGTAGTGAAAGGTATAGCTAAGATGTGTGAAGAATCTAACTGTGCCTTAATTGGGGGTGAAACCTCTGAAATGCCAGGGGTATTTCAAAATGGTAAATTTGATATTTCTGGTTTTGTTGTAGGTGCTGTTGAATCATCCAAAATGTTAAATCCTCATCAAAATATTCGAATTAATGATGATTTAATAGGAATTCCGTCTAACGGTTTGCATACTAATGGCTATTCTTTGGTCAGACATGTTTTTAACTTAGAAGAAGACACTTCTCCTTTATTTCGCCAATTTAAAGGAATAAATAATTCTCTGGGTCAAGAATTACTTAAACCTCATATTTCTTATTACAAAACCCTTAAACCTGTTTATGAATTAGTTAATGGAATAGCTCACATTACTGGAGGAGGTTTATTTGAAAATGTACCTAGAATTCTTCCCGATAATGTGATGGCCATATTTGACTCAACTACTTGGGATGTGCAAGAAATTTTTAATTTGATTCAAAATCAAGGACAGGTAGATACAATTGAAATGTATCATGTTTTTAATATGGGATTAGGAATGGTATTGTCTGTAAACCCTTCTCAAACCGATGAAGTTTTAAATACTATTCCTACTTCTAAGATCGTTGGGAAAGTTGCAGAAAAAACTGGTGCAGATAGAGTAGTTATAGAAAATATATGAAATTAGAGTGAAAAATGAATGCAATAATCAGTGTAAGTGATAAGACTCAAATAGAATTACTGGCTAATTCTTTCTCAAATAGCCAAATCAACATGATTAGTACTGGAGGTACTTATACTAATCTTCAAGGAATGGGGTTTAGTCCGATTCAGGTGTCTGATTTTACAAAATTTCCTGAAATTCTTGGTGGTAGAGTTAAAACTCTACATCCAAATATCCATGCAGGCATTTTGGCTAAAAGAAATGATGAATCTCAAATGGGTACTATAAAAGAACTGAATATTCAGACAATAGATTTTGTAATAGTTAATTTATATCCATTTATTGAAACAGTATCTAATAAGGACGTTACCCTTGAGACAGCATTAGAAAATATCGATATCGGTGGTCCTACTCTTTTAAGAGCTGCAGCAAAAAATTTTCCAAGTGTTTTAGTAGTTGTAGACCCCAAAGATTACACTTGGATTTCAGAAAGAATTGATTCTGGTGGAGTTTTTTCTATAGATGAAAGAAAGAAATTGGCGAGAAAAGCTTTTCAGCATGTAGCTGTTTATGACACAGCTATATCAAGTTGGTTAAATGATGAATCTATATTGTCTCCTTCAGAAATATCGTTTGGATTAAATAAAATTGATGACTTGAGGTATGGAGAAAATCCTCATCAAACAGGGGCTGTTTATTCCAATTTGCTAGGAACAGGTGGTATTGTTAATTCTCGTCAAATTCATGGCATGCCAATGTCGTATACTAATTATCTAGATGCTGACTCTGCTTGGACTACAGTAAATTCTTTTGATCAAAATGCATGTGTGATTGTTAAGCATACCAATCCATGTGGTATTGCTTTAGATAATCAACAATCTCATGCGTTTAAAAAAGCTTTTGAAGGGGACTCTGTTTCCGCTTATGGTGGAATTGTTGGATTTAATAACCACGTTGAGTTAGATACTGCCAACTCAATGAAAGGGATTCTTTTTGACATTATTATCGCACCATCTTATTCTCAAGAAGCTTTACAAGTTTTACAAAAAAGAAAAAGGACTAGAATTTTAATTGCAGAGAAATCTCTTGGAATTAATTCTAATATAAACCTTCGAACTATCTCGGGAGGATATTTGCTTCAATCAAACAATGATTTAAATGAAGATCCATCTATTTGGAAAATTGTTTCTAAAAGACAGCCTACCGAAAAAGAATTGAATGATTTAACTTTTGCTTGGAAATGTTTAAAACATATCAAATCTAATTCAATAGTTTTGGCGAAAGATAATACCTTAACAGGTATGGGGGCCGGTCAACCAAATAGAGTAGTTAGTATTCATTTAGCACTTCGAATAGCCGGACAAAAAGCAACTGGTTCTTGTTTGGCATCAGATGCTTTTATGCCATTTGCAGATAATATAGAAATGGCTCACCAGGGTGGAATCAAGGCGATCATACAACCAGGCGGCTCTATTCGAGATGATGATGTAATAAATTCAGTTAATGAATTTGATATGGCAATGGTTTTTACTGGTACTAGGCATTTTACTCATTAGGTATGGATATTAATGTTACATCCTTAGATATAGTGCTTCCTGTTTTAGATGAAGAAAAAACCATAGAGGCGTCTATAAGAAAATTAGTGAATTTTTCTGAAGAATTTTTAATTAATTTTCAATGGAAAATAATAGTAGCTGATAATGGTTCTACAGATATGACTCCCGAGATTGTACGAAAATTATCTAATGAATTTCAAAAAGTGAGTTATTTTAGATTGGACCAAAAAGGAAGAGGTAGAGCATTAAAAACAGTTTGGTCTTCTAGTGATAGCGATTTAATGTCATACATGGATATTGATTTATCCACTGATTTAAATGTTTTCCCCAAACTTTTACAAAGTGTGAAAAATAAAGATTGTTCAATAGCAGTAGGGTCTAGATTACTTAAATCATCTAATGTTATAGGAAGAAGTATAAAGCGAGCTTTTATATCTAGATGTTACAGCTTTTTGTTTCGCTCTATGTTCTTAGTTTCATTTAAGGATGCACAATGCGGATTTAAGGTTGTTTCTAGAGATGTAGTTGATCAATTGTTGCCTCATGTTGAAGATACTGGGTGGTTTTTTGACACTGAGTTATTAATTCTAGCTGAAAAGACTAATTATTTGGTTGAAGAATTTCCTGTTCGATGGGAAGATGACCCATCCAGTAGTGTCAAGATAATTTCGACTGCTTGGAAAGATATTAAGGGATTAGTTAGAATGAGATTTGGTGGACTCGATTCTGTTAAAAGTCGACTAAGAAAATCTGATTAGATTGCACCTAATATGTCCTAAGAGTAAAATATGCTTTTAGGAATTTTATATATTTATGACTACACCTCCTTTTGAAATACGGCCTTCTATAATTAAAGGTGATCCTGCAGATACTTATTTGCATTGGACTAAAGAGGTCATGCGTTTAGAATCTGTTAATCCTAAAGTTTTATTAGATTTTTCTGCTTCACGTGATGGAATTCTATGTGGAATTGAGGAAGTTAAAGCTTTGTTATCTAATGTTTTACCAACTTCTGAAAATGAAAATTTATCAGATTCTGATGTTGAGGTTTGGGGATTAGAGGAGGGAGAAGAATTTAAAGCTGGTGAGCCCATTCTGAGAATCATATGTAATTATGCATCTGTGGCTTTATATGAAACTAGCATTTGTGGCATTTTAGCTTCCTGCATTGCATGGGCAACTGCTGCTAAAGAATGTGTGGATGCAGCAGGAAATAATGCTACAGTAATTTCTCATGGTGCTCGTCACATTCATCCTAATGTAGCTCATCTATTAGATTATGCTTCAGTAATAGGGGGATGTTCTTCAGTGTCAACGAATTTGGGATCTAAAACAGCTAGTAGAACTCCAGTTGGAAATATGCCTCATAGTTTGCCTTTAATTTTTGGAAATACCGTAGATGCTGCTATAGCTTTTGACAAACATTTAGGCGTAGAGGTGCAAAGAATTGTTGTGGTAGACACTTTTCATGATGAAGCTGAGGAATCGTTAAATGTGGCAGAAGTATTACGTGAAAAATTAAGAGGAGTTCGTTTAGATACCCCACAGGAAAGAGGGGGAGTAACTCCTACTATGGTGTTAGAAGTAAGAAATAAATTGGACCAAATGAATTTTAAGCATGTAGAAATTTATGTTAGTGGAGGATTTAATCCTGAAAAAATTCAGGAATTTACGGACTTAAATATACCAGTTCAAGGATATTTAGTTGGAAGTTATATTTCAAGTGCTGCCCCCAATGATGTTCGAGCAGACTTATTAGAAATTGAAGATAAACCCATTTCTAAAAGAGGTAGATTGCCTGGCAGGTTACTTGGCCCTAGGCTTGAAAGATTAATTTAGCTATATGGATTATTAATGTCTTTGATTCAACTTTATGACACTACTTTAAGAGATGGCGCTCAATATGAAGGGATTTCATTTTCTGTTGAAGATAAAATAAATATTTTAAAAAAATTGGATGAATTGGGGATTCATTTTGTTGAAGGCGGTTGGCCTGGATCAAACCCTAAAGATGCTGAATTTTTCCATCTTGCACAATCAATCAAACTTCAAAATTCAACCTTGACAGCTTTTGGTTCTACTCGTAGATCTGGAATTGATGTCAAAAATGACCCACAGATTCAAAGCTTGTTAGATTCTCAAGTGTCTGTGATTACTTTAGTTGGAAAAAGTTGGGATTTACATGTGACTGAAGTTTTGGAAACTACTTTAGAAGAAAATTTGTCTATGATTAAAGATTCTATAGAGTATTTACGTCACAATAATAAAAGAGTTTTTTTTGATGCAGAGCATTTTTTTGATGGATATAAAAAAAATCCTGAATATGCAATGGATGTAATTTCTGTAGCAGCAGAATCTGGGGCAGAATGTGTAGTTCTTTGTGATACTAATGGAGGAGCCATTCCTAGTGAAATCTCCACAATCATTACAAGAATTTCTGGTCAATTTGATATAAATTTGGGTATTCATACTCATAACGATACAGATATGGCTGTAGCCTCGTCTTTGGCAGCACTTGATTGTGGGGCGATTCAAGTTCAAGGAACTATAAATGGTTATGGCGAAAGATGTGGGAATGCGAATTTAATTTCTTTAATTGCAAATTTGAAATTGAAAAAAAATATTAATTGCATTTCTGATCAACAACTTGAAAAATTATCTGAAATTTCTAGATATGTAGCTGAAATTGCTAATATGCCATCAATATCTAACCAGCCTTTTGTAGGATCTACTGCTTTTGCACATAAAGGTGGTTTACATGCTTCTGCAGTGCAAAAAGTTGAAGATAGTTACCAACATGTATCACCTCATACTGTAGGAAATGAAAAAAGAGTTTTAGTGTCTGAATTATCTGGTAAAAGTAATATTTTATGGAAAACTGAAGAAAGGCTTGGTTTTAAGCTTGAACCTTCAAAAGCTACACAATTATTAGCTTTAATTAAAGATAAAGAAAACCAAGGGTATCAATATGAAGGAGCTGAGGCTTCTTTTGAATTATTAGTATTGAGAACTTTGCCGGAATATATTTCCCCTTTTAATTTAGTCGACTTTATGACGATTATTGAGAAGAAAAATGAAGCCATATCAAATATTTCTTCTCAGGTAATGGTTAAAGTTGAAGTTGATGGTAGAGAGATGCATACTGCTTCAAATGGTGATGGCCCAGTGAATGCGTTAGATAACGCACTAAGAAAAGCATTGCTAGAATTTTATCCTGAAATTGGTATAGTTCGATTAAATGATTACAAAGTTCGTGTAGTGGATCAACAGTCTGGAACTGGTTCTGTTGTTAGGGTTTTAATTGAATCTACTGATGGTGATGAATCTTGGACAACTGTTGGGTCTTCAGAAAATATAATTGAAGCTAGCTGGATTGCTTTGTCAGATAGTTTAGAGTGGTGGTTATTGAAAAGAGAAGGGAAGTTCTAATCTTTTTGTAAATTCTAAAATTGACTTGTAGTTGTTGAATGGTGGAATGTAATACATTCCCGCAATTTTTCCTTTAAATTGATTAACTATGTTAGAACTTATTTCCATTCCAGTTTTAATTGGAGATTTTGAAGATTCCATCAAACTCATGATTTCTGAGTTGATATTGATTCCTGGTACATGAGTTTGTAAGAATTGAGCATTTTTTATACTTCTTAAAGGTAATACTCCTATGATTAAGGGAATTGGGAATTCTCCAATAATATTTAAAATATTTTGCAATGTTTTTGTAGAGTAAAAAGGTTGAGTGAGCAGAAAATCCGCTCCGGATTCAACTTTATGTTTCAGGTTTTGTATTTCTTTTTCTAGGTTTTGTGTAGAAGGATTGAATGCAGCTCCCTTATAAAAATTTGCTGATGATTTTAATTTTTCTCCACTGATTGAGATTCCTTTATTGAAATTATCCATTAATTTTAAAGCTGAATTAGGTGTTAAATTTGAAAAAGTTGAATTAAAAAACGGAGAATCTTTTTTGGGTTTATCTCCCATGACGGAGAAAATATTTTTGATTCCTAAAGCATGTGCCCCCATTAAATCAGAATGAAGTGACAATAAGTTTCTGTGTCTTACTGCTATATGCATTATTGTTTCAATATCAAATTGGTTTTGTATTAATGATGAAATAGCTAGGGGACTCATTCTTCCCTGTGCTCTAGCAGTGTCTGTTATGTTTAAAGCATCAATTGTTGTTTTTGATAAAAAATCAAATTTTGGAAAAAATGATTGTAAATCAAATTCATCAGGTGGACTGACTTCCATAGTAATAACAAACTCATTGTTTGTTAATTTGTTTTTAAAATTTGATTCTACAATGTTCATTATTTGATTAAATTGAAAGTAATTTAAAATTAATTTTTAAACCCTCTTGATGATGATTTAATTTTGCTGTTTCTGAAGTGCGCCACCCCACTACCCATAAAATTTCGTCTTTTTCATTTACTAATAAAGGTATTCTGTCTCTATATTGTTGAGGTATTTTTTCGTCCACCATAAAATCTTGAATTTTTTTATGATGAGTCATTCCTGATGGTATAAATTTATCACCCTTTTTCCTTTTTCTCACGTATAAGTGGTTTTGTTTAGAAATATATTTGACCAAGTCATCATTATTTTGGGTTTTATCGTGAATTAATATATTTTTTTGTGCAGTTGTAGTAATTTTCCATTTATCTATAAGCGTAGTGCCGGGAACATTTATACTAAAAAGCTTATCAATTTTAGGTAGTAAATAAATAGGTTTATCTACCGTACTGATGATTAGATGATTGTATTGTTTTGAGACAGTTAGACTTTTAGGTAATTGTATTTTTTTGCCAGTCTCTCCTTTAATGAGATTTACAACCATTTTAATGTGAATCATTTCTATGTCTTGCTTATGATCTGTTAGAAGTGATAATGAATGTTTTATGACTCTAAATAAAATTGAATCAGGAAGTTCTAACAATTTGTTGATTTCTAAAGTGATTTGACTTTGCTTTACTTCGGAAATTGAATTAAATTCATTTATAGAAAATTCTTCTAAAAAATTTAAATCATTTTTTACTAATTCACTTAACCTGTATAAGCTTTTTTTGATTTCGGGATTATAAGTTTCTAGCTTAGGAAATAAAAAATGACGAATAGAATTTCTTCTATATTTTGTTGAGTAGTTTGAACTATCTGTTTGGAAATTTATGTTTTGTGCACAAAGATATTTTAAAATGTTTTGATGAGAAATGGCTAAAAAAGGTCTAAAAATGTTTATTTCTTTATCGTTGATTTTTCTATTAGATATTTCACTCATTCCTTTAATTCCGTCTAATCCAGAGCCTCTAATGATGTGGAGCATTATTGTTTCAGCTTGGTCATCTAAATGATGGCCTAATGCAACAAAATTTGCATTAAAATGACTCGCTGCATCAAATAGAAAATTATGTCTTTCGATTCTAGCTATGTTTTCCAGAGAGGTATATTGATGCTTGTAATTATTTTTTAAATCAATTTTTTTTGAAAGGAAAGGAATCCCCATTTTTTTAAATATTTTTTCTACAAACTGTTGATCATTGTCGGCATCAATTGGTCTAATTCCGTGATTTAAATGTCCTCCAAAAATCGACAGATTATATTTTTGTTTAATTGAATTTAATGAATGTAATAACGCCATTGAGTCTGGGCCTCCAGAAACGCCTACAACGATACTAGATCCTTCTAAATTGTTTGACTCTACAGATAGTGAAATTGTTTGATTTAGATCTAATCTTGAATGAGTGTTTGTCATATCAATTGATATTTGATTCATTTTCAGATACTGAATTATCTGTGGGATTTATGGTAATTAATATAGAATCAATTCTTAATTGATCCATATTGATGATTTCGAATGTTAAATTTTTGAAAGTAAAATTGTCTCCTGTATTGGGTATTTCTCCTAATGTTGATAGCACAAACCCAGCAATCGTTTCGTATTCTCCATCAGGTAAATTTAAATTTAATTGAGAGTTAACTTCATTTATATCCATTCCTCCCTCAATTTGAAAGGTATTATGAGTAATGCTTTCATATTCATCTTCTAATGATTGGCCTTCTTCTGCTACTTTTCCGACTATAGCTTCAGTTAATCTTTTTATTGTAATTAATCCAGCAATTCCTCCATATTCATCTAAACAGATTGCCATTTGATTACCTGTTAAACGTAATTCTTCAAATAAGTCTGCTGCTAATTTTGTTTCCGGAACAAAATATGCATCTCTAATGATTTCGGTGACTGAGTCTTGGAAATTTAAATTATCTGATGATAAAACCCGTAAAACATCTTTTGTTGAAATAATTCCGATGATGTTTTCGTTAATTTCCTTATGAACAGGAAATCTTGTATGAGAATTTGTTTGGTAAATTTTTAAAAATTCAGATACAGAAGCGCCTTTTTCTATTGAAATAATTTCTGTTCTTGGGGTCATAATTTCTTTGACTTGAATGTCGCTAAACTTAAAGACGTTTTCTACCATTTCTGCTTCAGTTGGTTCAACAGTACCTTCAGCTTCACCTAAATCAATTAATGAAAGTATTTCACCCTCAGTGACACCCTCTTCTTGATCTTGATCTTGTCCAAAAATAGATTGAGTGATTTGAGATAACCATTGAAGAAAAATAGTAATTGGATATAAGCATGATTCTAAAATTTTAAGTGGTTTAGCAAACAAAAACGAAGTTTTTTCTGCATTTTTCACCGCGATACTTTTTGGAATAATTTCTCCGAATATCAGGAGTAGTATGGTTCCTATTCCTATAGCAAATGGTATTGCTAATGCAGAGCTTTCATTCATCAAATCTACACATAATGCTGTAATTAATGCACTTAATGCGACGTTAACAAGGTTGTTACCCAATAAGATAGTTGCTAATAACCTTTCTGTGTTGTTTATCATTTTTGAAATTCTTTTGGCGCCAGGTACTTGATTGTTTACTAAATAAGTCAATCGAGTTTTTTGTAAAGATAAAAATGCGGCCTCAGAACTGGAAAAAAAAGCAGACAAAACCAAAAATACTCCTATGAGAAATATTCGTAATAAGTCTCCGTCCATTTTTATGCTTTCTCCTATAAGAAATTTCTCTTATAAGATACCATGACTTAAAAATTTATTCGTTTTCTTCTAGTAATTTTTTAATTGTTGATTTTGTTGTTGATAGGTTGAAACCTTTTCTTCTTAAAAAAGATTCTAGTTTTTTTTCTGATATTTCTTTTGGTAGATTTGTTAATGCTTTTATCTTTTTAGCCCCTGCATTATATGCATTTTCATCATTATCAACTTCTGATAATGCAACCTCTATATTTTCATCAGAAATACCTTTTTGTTTTAACTCATATTTTATGTATTGTGTGCTTTTTTGATTCGATAAGCATCTAGAGGTTACCCATAATTTGGCGAATCTTAAATCATTTAATATGCCTTGTTCTATAAGATTACAAATCACATTTTTGACAACATTTTCGTTGAAACTTAATAAGAGTTTGTTTTCTACTTCCGATATGCTTCGCGGTCTATAAGCAATAAAGCTGTTAGCTTTTTTAATCGCTAAATCGGCTTCATTGCTCATAGTTTTTATATTATTCATCTATTGTGATGTCTTCTTCTGAAGACGGAATTACTACATCATTTAATGTGTCTGGATTAATTGAACTTTGTACTAATTCTTCTATTTCGTCAGTCAATACCGGATTTTCTTTTAAGAATAGTTTTGCTTGTTGTCTACCTCTACCAATTTGTATTTCACCAAACGAGTAGAATGCTCCGCTTTTCTTAACTATATCACTTGCAACTGCTAGGTCTAACAAGTCTCCTTCTTTACTGATTCCTTCATTAAACATAATGTCAAATTCTGCTGTTTTAAAAGGTGCTGCAACCTTATTTTTTACTACTCTTGCTCTTACTCTATTTCCTATAATATCTGTTCCCTGTTTTATAGATTCTATCCTTCTTAAATCTATTCTCACTGAGCTATAAAATTTTAGTGCTCTACCCCCTGGTGTTGTTTCTGGGCTTCCCCAAAATACTCCTACTTTTTCCCTGACTTGGTTTATAAATACTACAGCTGTATTAGACTTACTAATTGATGATGTTAATTTTCTAAGAGCCTGGGACATTAATCGTGCTTGAAGTCCAACATGTGTATCTCCCATGTCTCCTTCTAGTTCTGCTTTTGGTACCATCGCTGCTACGCTATCTATTACAACTACATCTACCGCGCTACTTTTTACTAAGTATTCACAGATTTCTAGCGCCTGTTCTGCTGTGTCTGGCTGAGTTATAAGTAAATTTTCTATATCTACGCCACACCTACCTGCGTAACTTGGATCTAGCGCATGTTCTGCATCTATATATGCTGCTGTCCCGTTGCTTCTTTGTGCTGATGCCATTATGTGGTAGGTTAGTGTTGATTTTCCCGATGATTCTGCTCCATATATTTCTGTCACTCGCCCTTTTGGAATTCCTCCTACACCTAATGCTGCATTTAGTGAAGGAGAACCTGTTTGGATCGAATCTACTGCTACATCTTGACTGTCACCCAGCTTCATTAGAGTGCCTTTTCCAAAATGCTTATCTATCTGGCTTATTGCTAAATCTATAGCTTTGTTTTTTTCCTCTTGGTTCATTGGTGTTCCTCCCAACTTTGAATAATTTTTCACTGTATGTTCACACTAGCATATGAAAAATTAAATGTAAACACATTTGTTCTAATGTTTTTTTTTAATTTAGAACAAACGTATTACCCAAGAGCTTCTTTTAGTGTAATTCCTATGTATGCTGGACCTGGAATGATCGATACTCCTGCTGCAGATAGTGCTTTATTTTTTTCTTCTGCCTTACCTGCTGAGCCTGTGATGATAGCTCCTGCATGCCCCATTCTTTTCCCGGGAGGTGCACTCTGCCCCACAATTAATGCTGCAACTGGTTTAGTGACATGATTTTTGATGAATTCAGCTGCCTCTTGTTCTTTACTGCCCCCAATTTCACCTATCATGACTATACTGTCTGTATCTGGATCATTTTCAAACTTTTCTAAAATATCTATGAATGTAACGCCTGAAACGGGGTCGCCACCTATCCCAACACATGTAGACTGGCCTATACCTAGTTCTGTGAGTTGCCCTACGGCTTCATAGGTTAATGTTCCACTTCTTGACACAACTCCTGTTTTTCCAGGTATATGGATATGACCAGGCATAATTCCCATTTTAAAATTTTCACCCGGTGAAATTATTCCTGGACAATTTGGACCTATTAGTGTGACATCTTTATCTTTTAAATATCTTACAACTTGAATACTGTCTTGAACGGGTATTCCTTCAGTAATACATGCAATTACTTTGATTCCTGCATCTATTGATTCTACAATAGCGTCAGAAGCAAATGCTGGAGGAACAAAAATTAGTGATGCGTCTGCTTTTGTTTCATGAACTGCCTGTTTAACAGTATCAAAAATAGGGACTGTGTTATTGAATTTTTGGCCACCTTTTCCTGGTGTTACTCCAGCAACAAGGTTTGCCCCGTATTCGGCAGATCTAGCTGCATGGTAGCTTCCTTCTTTGCCTGTAATTCCCTGAACTAATAATTTTGTGTTTTTATTTACTAAAATACTCATTTGATATCCGTTATTTGATTTTGTTAATAGCTGTAGCAGCTTCATCTAAAGTGTTTACTAAAGTGATTTCTAAATCTGAATTTGATAAAATTTCTCTACCTTCATCAGCATTAGTTCCCAACATTCGAACTATCATTGGTTTCATCATTTTTGGTTCTTCTTTAGATGCCATAATAAACCCTCTAGCTGCGATATCACATCTGAGAATTCCTCCAAATAAATTAACTAACACAACATCTACGCTTTGGTCTGATAAAACAAGTTTTAATGCTTTGGAAACTTTTTCTTCATCTGCTCCCCCTCCAATATCTAGAAAGTTTGCAGGTGATGCACCAGATGCACTAGCAACGTCCATGGTGGCCATAGCTAATCCTGCACCGTTTACTATACATCCAATATTTCCATCTAATTTCACATAATTAATATCGTTTTCTCTTGCCTCAACCTCTCTAGGGTCTTCTTGTGATGGGTCAGACATTTCTTGGATGTCTTTATGTCTAAAAACGGCATCATCATCAATATTTAATTTTGCGTCAGCAGCTATAATTTCACCACTTGTAGTAATAACCAGAGGGTTTATTTCGATTAGTGAGGCGTCTGTATTGACGAAAACGTTATACAAATTTTGAATTAAAGTAGTCGCGGGCCTGATTTGAGTTTGTTCCATTCCTAATCCGTATGCTATTTCACGTCCTTGAAATGGTTGAAATCCTAAAACGGGGTCAATCGGAATAGTAAGAATTTTTTCAGGAGATGTTTCTGCAATTTCTTCGATATCCATTCCTCCTGCTTCACTAGCTATGATTACTATTCCTTTTGTTGCTCCGTCAATTACCATCCCCAAGTACAATTCTTTTTGAATATCTATTCCCTGTTCAATTAAAACTTTTTGTACGGGGACCCCCTCAGGGCCTGTTTGAAATGTAACTAGATTGGAGCCTAGAATAGCTTTGGCAGCTTTTTGAGCTTCATCTGGGCTATGCACAACCTTAACTCCCCCGCCTTTTCCTCTCCCTCCTGCATGAACCTGGGCTTTTACCACTACAGTTTGTCCTAAATCTGATGCAGCTGTTTTAGCTTCTTGGGGAGTTTCGGCAGTGATACCATTTGGAACAGGAATGTTGAATTTTTTTAATATATTCTTCGCTTGATATTCGTGAAGTTTCATATCTTGTCCTTATTAATTTGGCGGAGGGTGTGGGATTCGAACCCACGATACCCGTGAGGGTATGCCAGTTTTCAAGACTGGTGCATTCGTCCACTCTGCCAACCCTCCATAATCGTTGTATATTCTAGTGCTAACCTCTTGGTCTCAGCAACATGGGAAATGAATTATTTAAACTAAAGGCCAAGGAATATCAGTGTTAGGGTTTAAAATTGGAATCATTGGGTTAGCAATTATCTGTTCCATTCTACTGATCAGTGAGGTGAATTCTTCATGAGAAAGTAATTTTTTTATTTCTTGGTTTTCTTTTAATTCTATTAAAGCTTGTGATATGTCATGAATAAATTGGCTTGGAATTTTTTTACCACAAAATTCAAACATTACAGTTCTCAATTTAAATTCAGAATTAAAAGTTAGCCCATGATCTATGGACCAAATTACATTTTTACTATCAGAAATACAATGACCTGCTTTTCTGTCTGCATTATTTGTAATTAAATCAAAAATTGCTATAGGAAAAAGATCATCTAAATTTTTTTCTCTAATTTCAAAGAACGTAATTCTAGGGTCACATTCTATATAATTTTGAACAGACCCTAATCCATATGGACCATTTCTGATAATTGTTAATGGTATATTTGGCCATCCTAATATTTTGCTTAAAACGTATGATGCTCTTTCTCTTTTGTATAAGGTTTTGTTTTTGAAATCATATAGCGGTTTTTCTCCATCTCTTGGTTTGTAAATTACTCGTATACAATCTGAATCATCAACCTCTATCCACATCATAAATGTGTAATTGGACCCCCACGGCATGGTGTGCCCGCCGATAAAATTACCACTTTTAATGTGATAACTTAATTCAGCTTCTTCTAAATCTGCAATGTGTTTGGGGGGAGTAGGAAATAAGTCTCTAGGATCAGAAGATTCATTTATATCATTTGAATTCATTTTGGAATCTAAATTATCAGTTCTTTTGAATGACCATTTCTGTAGTCACAGCAATGCTCATCTGGATTAATTGGTTTGTGACACAATTCACAAATTGGTCTACCGGCAGAAACTATTTCTAGTCCTTGATTTATAAATGTTTTTAATTGATTTGTATCAATCCAAATTCTTAATGTGGTTTCATCAGAACTACTTGATGGATCATATGCATCAATTAAAAACATCTTTGAGTTCTCATCGAATCCAAATGCTATCTTATTAGTCTTGAATTCAATTTTTGACAAGCCAGGAGCTTCCTTTTCTACAGGAGGAAATGTATATGCATTTTCATCTGGCTTAACATCTTTTATTAATTGATTCATACTTTTACATAATTCAGATAATTGTTCTTTTTCTACCCAAATTAAAGCGTTGCTACTAGCGCTATCTATGTTGATTCGAAATGTTCTCATTCCCGGATCACCAAATGTTTCGGGATAAAATTTTGAAATTTCAGTGAATTGAAAATCTGGTTCAGCCATATTTTTCCTTTATAAAACTATACATATGTAAAATTTGTATATGCATTAATTGATATTTCAGCGATATGATTCATTATACCTATATGCTATACTCTAACCTCCCTAATTGGTAATTGTTTATTTTGGAGGAAAAATTTGGCTTACGTTAGTCTTCGAGAAGGAGAAGAACCAGAAGTTTTACTTAAAAGGTTTCAGACTCAAATGCAGAGGTCTGGAATTTTACGCGAGCTTCGTAATAGAAGATTTTTTCGTTCCAAAGGTGAACAAGAACGTCTTGATAGACAACGAGGTATTCGAAGATTGAGGAGAAGAAGGACTAGAAGCTAATTGTCTAGTATTCTCCAAATAAGGGTTTAGTATGAGTGTTTTATTTGTAACATCTACTTCTGTCGGATCTGGTAAGACGTTTTTTAGTTATTCTCTTTCTCAATGTTTAATTAATCAAAACAAAATTGTAGAGTTGATTCACTTAGTTCCTGACCAACAAAATGATTTGTTTGATCAAAGTTATGTTCCAGATTTGTTACCTTCTAAAATCATGTCTGTAAATGAATTTAATTTATCAATTAATGAACTCGACCAAAATAAAAACTTGATTGTAAAAGTTTCTCATCATATATCACTTGATGAGTTGAAAACTGTTGTACAAAATTGTCAGGGTAAAATAATTTCTGTTTTAGATTTTTCTAATTGTGTAGATCAAATTCAATATTTGTCAGAATTGGGTGATGAGTTATGCGGGGTAGTGGTTAATTTTGTCACTAAATTTGGCGAATCAAATTTAACTGAAGATATCATTCCCTCCTTTGTGAAATCAAATATTTCAGTGTTGGCAACTATTCCAGAGAACCGAACTTTATTGTCTCTTACTGTCCAACAAATATCAGATATATTAGGTGCGAGGTTTTTTAATGGTAATGATTACTCTAATCAATTGGTAGAACATTACATGGTTGGTGGTTTTGGAATGGATCCTGGTGAAATGATTTTTAATACTTTGGATGATAAAGCTGTAATTGTTAGAGGTGATCGTCCAGATGTTCAAATGTCGGCTTTATCTACAGAGATGTCTTGTTTTATTATGACAGGTGGGTTAGAACCAATAGAATACGTGAAGTATGAAGCAAATGAAGAGCAAGTTCCAATTTTGGTGGTAGATTCTAATACTTTAGACACAATGGATCGAATAAATGAAATCCAAAATTTTTCAAAATTTGATCATCCAAAAAAATTAAATGTTGGGTGTGAGTTAGTTACTGATAATTTTAATTTTGAAGTTTTAAGTTAAACCCTGCGCGTATGCGGTGTGAAAAGAGTCAACCCCCGCTCTCAATTGATTATTTTTTCGAGTAATAGCTACAGGACTTGCAAACATATTTATTCCGGACCTCAACAACTCATCTGAAAGTTTGTTGATTTTGTGACCTTTTTGAATGAGTTCATTGATTGTATTTTGATCGATTCCAGAGGTCAGATCTGTAAAATCAGAACTACAGTCTACACGAGGAGAATCTATGGCTTCTTGAGGGTTCAAATTGTAGTCAATCATTTTGACTAACAATGAAGTTACACAATTAGTTATACGTCTTCCTCCAGATGCCCCTACCGCTATTTCTACTCCATCATTTCCTAGTACGATACAGGGTGTCATGTTATTTAAAGGGTATTTTCCGGGTGCTACAGAGTTCACTCTGCCTGGAACAGGGTCGTACCACATCATTCCATTATTCATCACAACCCCAGTACCTTTGGGAATGATTCCTGAACCAAATCCTGACATAATTGTATTTGTGATTGACACTGCATTGCCATCTCCGTCAATTACGGCCAAATGTGTGGTTCCATTATCAGGGCTAGGGGTACTTGGATCAGCAAAAGTATTTGGCTCTCTACCTTCTTGAATCCAAGGATTTCCAAATTCAAAATTGTTAGGAGCAGTTTTTTTAATTTCTAATGCACGAATTTTTGAGTATTCATCTGAAACTAAGCCATTCCATGGTACATCTGTAAATTCAGGGTCTGCTAAATACTGGAATCTATCAGCATATGCCATTTTGGCCGCACATATATAGTGATGAAGCATTTCGGGTGAGTTATGATCAAATTTTTTGAAATCTATATTATTTAAAATTTTTAAGGTCATTGCACTGGTAATTCCGGCAGAAGCATAGGGAGGAACACGTAGTGTTTTATTTCTATATTTAAATTCTAAGCCTTTCCATATGAACGGTTTATATTGATCAAAATCATCAAAATTTAAAATGCCACCATTTTCTTGGATATCTTCAACTATTTTTTTTGTAATATCTCCTCTGTAAAAAGAATCGATTCCGTGATCATGAATTTCTATTAATGTTCTAGCTAAATCAGATTGTATTAATTTATTTTCACCGTTAGTCATATGAGCGAAATTTAAATTGCCATTTGGCAAAAAAGTTTTTCCCAATTCTGAGTACCGATTTAACATTGGTAACATACTTGCTAATTTATATAGAGAAAACCATTCTGGTTGAAACCCATTTTTTGCAAGTGTGATAGCAGGCGTAATAGTTTCTTTGAAGGGTAGTTTTCCAAATTTTTTATGTGCTTCGTATAAGCCTGCCAGACATCCAGGAACAGCTATAGATTTAAATCCATGTATATTTTCATCATTTTTAACTCCAGCCCATCCAAATCCTTCTGTAGATGCTTCTCCAGTAAGTTCAAACATGTTAGGAGTACCCTTAAGAGGTCCTTTCATAGGGAATCCTATAACTCCTCCTTCATTTCCAACTTGAAATACCATATATCCACCTCCACCAATTCCGCTTGATTCAGGTTCTACAACTCCTATCGCAAGACATGATGCTACAGCAGCGTCTATAGCGTTTCCTCCTGCTTCTAACATGTCTATACCCGCTTGCGTTGCTAATCTATCTTTAGTCGCAACCATTCCTTTTGTGGATTGAGGTTCAGATTTTTGAAATGTTAAGTTAGTTTGTAAGTTTGACATTTGTTGACCTTTGAATTTTTGAGTAGTTTATACAATTTTTAAGAAAAATGTTACGAAGTATTTGTATTTTAAATTTTGCTTATTAGAAACCTTCTTATATGTTAAACTCATTCCTAGATTTTGAGATATTAATATGAGGTGTATTTCACTGAAATGTATGATGTAAATTGGACAGCTGTAATAGTGGTTGCCATTGTTGGAGTATTAGCAGCCTTAGGAATGTTTTTAGCCTCTAGGATAATTTCTCCTAGAAGGCCATCTGAATTGAAAGATACTCCATATGAATGTGGGATACCGGCGTCTCCGTATAATTGGTCTCAAATTCAAATTAGATATTATGTTTTTGCAATTTTATTCATAATTTTTGACGTAGAGGCTGTTTTTCTATTTCCTTGGGCCATGGTGTTTCTAAAAGATTTTGTTAGTGCTGCTGTTTTTTATGAAATGCTAATATTCATGGCTATATTATTTTTTGGTGTGATTTATGGTTGGAAAAAAGGTGTATTGCAATGGAAATAAATGAAAATTCTCAATTTATTCCTCAAGAGAAAATTCTAGGTCAAGGATATAAAGCTGGTGAAGGAAACAATCCTGCAGATAGTGTTTTCAATAAGGTTTTGCCCAATGCTTTGACTGTGAAATCAGATGAATTATTTTCTTTAGCAAGAAAATCTTCTTTGTGGACACTTTCTTTTGGTTTAGCTTGTTGTGCTATAGAGATGATTAGTACTCATGCTTCTCATCATGATTTGGATAGATTTGGAATTGTTACTTGGCCATCTCCAAGGCAGGCTGATGTAATGATTGTTGCAGGTACTGTTGTTAAAAAGATGGCTGATCCTATTAAGCTTTTATACGAACAAATGCCCGATCCTAAATGGGTCATAGCTATGGGAAGTTGTGCTACAAATGGAGGTCCTTACTACAAGTCATATTCTGTAGTGATGGGTGTAGACCATTTAATCCCTGTAGATGTTTATGTGCCAGGATGTCCTCCCCGTCCAGAAGCTTTGCAGTATGGAATCTTGCAACTACAAGAAAAAATTAAATTAGACGCTCGCAATAGAGATGTTTAGTTAAATTAGGTGTAATAGATGGCAGATCCCAAAAATCCAGATAGTGAAAAAATAGTAGACCCTACTGCGGCAGGCAAATCAGATTTAAAATCTGAGGTTAAAAAACCGGTTCGCAAAGAAAGAGAAGTGCCTACTGTACCTGTTAATTTAGACGAGAAAAGTGAACAACTTTCATCTTTTCTTGAATCGAATTGTCCAGAAAATATATCAGCATTGATTGGTGCTGAAGCAGATATTGTGACTATTACTGTGGATAAAAACAATTTAATAGATGCTTGTAATTATTTGAAAAATGACAACAAACTTCAATTTAATTATTTGTCTTTGGTTACTGTAGTTGATTATGAAGCAATTTCTGAAACTTTTGAATTAAATTATCATTTAGTGTCACTGAAGTTTAGGCAAAAAATTGCTATCAAATGCAATCTGTCCGTTAATGATTTATCTATACCTTCAATTTCAAAAATTTGGACTACAGCAAATTGGTTTGAAAGAGAGAGTCATGATTTATTTGGTGTGATTTTTGAAGGTCATCCAAATTTGGCTCCCTTACTTTTGTATGAAGAATTTGAAGGATTTCCTGGAAGAAAAAGTTTTCCTTTTCATGATTATCAAGAGTGGTAAATTATGCAAGTATCTCAATCAAAAATTAATGACGATGCGATAGATTTAATGATTAATATGGGGCCTCAGCACCCTAGTACTCATGGTGTATTTAGGTTGGTTATTTGGGTAGATGGTGAAAAGATCCAGAAAGTTGAGCCACATATAGGATATCTTCATAGAGGATCAGAAAAAATTTGCGAAAGTGAATCATACAATCAAATAATTACTCTTTTTGATAGATTAGATTATGTTGGTAACTTAAATAATGAACTTGCATTTTCTTTAGCTGTAGAGAAATTAATGGATTTAGAAATTCCTGAAAGAGCTCAATATATTAGAGTGATTTTGTGTGAATTGAATAGAATTGCTAGCCACATGTTGTTTTATGGTGTTTATGGTTTAGATGCTGGTGCTACAACTCCAATGCTTTATGGTTTTAGAGAAAGAGAAAGAATTCAAGAGCTGTTTGAAAGTGTTACTGGTGCTAGATTAATGCACAATTACATTAGAATAGGCGGAATTAAAGAAGATGTTGAGAGTGATTTTAAAGATAAAGTTCATAAATTAATTAACGATTTGAAAAAAAGTGTAGATGAATGTGATGATCTACTTTCAAATAATGAAATGTTTTTAGTAAGAACTAAAAATATTGGAATCATTACTGCTGATGAGGCTATTGATTTGGGCCTTTCAGGGCCATCACTTCGGGCTTCAGGTGTTTTAGAAGATATTAGGGTGACTGATCCATATTCCATATATGATCGGTTTGATTTTGGAATTCCTGTTGGAAGTAAAGGTGATTGTTGGGATAGGTATTTTGTCAGAGTTCAGGAAATGCGAGAGTCAATCAAAATTATAGAACAGGCTCTAGTTGATCTGCCTGAAGGTGAAATAATTACTCCAATTAAAGGAATGGTTAGACCGCCCAAAGGAGAAGTTTTTGTTCGAACAGAATCTCCTCGCGGTGATTTAGGAGTGTTTGTTGTTAGTGATGGATCCGACAAGCCGTATAGAGTAAAAGTTCGCCCTCCTTCTTTTGTTAATCTCCAGGCATTGGAGTTAATGCTTCGTGATACTTATTTAGCTGATGCCGTATTAGTTTTGGGGTCTATAGACATCATTATGGGTGAGGTGGATAGGTGAATTTTCAAGAAATTTTAAAATATTTTGTCTATGCAGGATTGATTTTCACTGTTTTAGCCGGAATCGCTGCTTATCTGACTTTAATGGAAAGGAAGGTTTTAGCTTGGATTCAACAGAGAATGGGTCCTAAATATGTGGGTTTTAAAGGTATATTACAACCCTTAGCTGATGGGATTAAATTAATCATCAAAGAGGATTTGTTACCTTCTTGGTCAGACAGGGCTGTTTATTGGATTGCACCTGTAGCAGTATTGGTTCCTGCATTATTAATGTGGGTGGCAATTCCTATTACTGAGGGAATTGTTCTGGATGATTCAGATTTAGGCTTGTTTTATATTACAGCCATTTCAGTATTAACTGTTATGGGATTAGTAATGGCTGGATGGGGTTCAGCAAACAAATGGGCTGTGATGGGGGGATTGAGAGCAGCAGGTCAGCTTGTTAGCTATGAAATTCCATTTATTATGTCAATATTAGCAATTGCTATGTTGGCTCAATCTCTCAACTTAACAGAGATAGTTAATCAACAAAAAACTTTTGCATTTATTTTGAAACAACCATTAGCATTTGTAATATTTTTTATTGCTGGATTAGCTGAACTAGGAAGAATTCCATTTGATATTCATCATGCTGAATCAGAAGTTGTGGGTGGACCATTTGTGGAATATAGTGGAGCTCATTGGGCTGTATTTTATTTGGCTGAATATATGAATACTTTTACTGTAGCTGTTTTGACTACAATTTTATTTTTAGGTGGTTGGGTTTGGCCTGAAATGCCATTTGAAGGAAGATTGCATGACTTTCTATCAATATTATTGTTTATGTTTAAAACTGTTTCAGTAATTTATTTAATTTTTTGGATTCGAGGCACATATCCGAGATTAAGAATTGATCAATTAATGGCATTTGGTTGGAAATTATTAGTACCGTTATCATTTTTAAATGTAGTGATTACTTCAGTGGTTCTTTTTTATGGGTTTTCACATTTTGTTTTATCAGCAATTTCGATATTTTTGACTGCGGTTTTGTTTTATATGATTTCAAATAGATCGAAAAAATATGACTCAGGTGAAACAGTGAATGTTGTTTCTGCTTCTCAATTAAGAGATAGCCAAAGATAACTAAAATTTCAAGGAATAATATGATCTCACAATTAAAAAACATAGGATTTTTGAGAGGATTAGTTGTTACATTGAAAACAACATTTAGGTCTTCCGTGACTGCAGAGTATCCAAGAGTGGATAAACGTATTCAGGTAGCCGAGCGATTTATGGGATTTCCTGCGCTTCTTTGGGATTCAAATATAGTGGAACCTTATTGTACTGGATGTATGGTTTGTGTTAGGAATTGTCCTACACAATGTATGTCTGCGGAGATGAAAGATAATCCGAAGTTTGAAGATGGCACTAGTGGTAGACGAAAAATAATTAATGAATTTGAAATTAATTTAGGACGATGTATCCTTTGTGGGATTTGTGTAGATGTTTGTAATTTTGATGCTATAGAGATGTCTCATGAGCATGAGTTGAGTAAGTATCAAAGGAATGGTAATCGAGCTAATTTAGAGACATTGTTGAGAATGGGTATGGAATTCCAAAATAAAGTGAATTGGACTCCTAAACAGCCTGAAAAAAATAGTGGTAAACCTAAAGAAAAAGTTTCTAAATCTAAAACTTCTGAAGATTTGCCTAATCCTTTAAAGTTAGATAAAAGTTTAAATTCTGAATCCTCAGAAAAGGATTCTTCTGAATAATGATTTCTACTGATCTTCTTCTGTTTTTTATTGCAAGTTCTCTAGTTGTAGGTGGAGGAGTTTTGGTGGTGACAGTTAAAAACATTGTTTATGCTGCGTTTGCATTGTTAGTTGCTATGTTAGGGACTGCAGGTATATTTTTGCTTGCGTTTGCTGATTTTTTAGCTTTAGTACAAATTTTAATTTATGGTGGTGCGGTAGTAGTTGTAATTTTGTTTGCTTTAATGCTCACAAGGATAGAGGATTTCAAAGGATTGACTGATAATTCTCAAAAACCTTTAGCTGTTTTGGCTTCTATAACTGTTTTAACTATTATGATGTATGCAATTGTTTCTACTGCAATGCCTTCTTCTAAATCAGATCCTGTGAGTATGATTGATTTGGGAGTAAATTTGTTTCAAGATTGGGCAATTCCGTTTGAGGTAGCTTCTTTAGTTCTATTGGTTGCTTTAATTGGTGCTGTGGTACTCGTTAGACAAGATGATGAGGGTAGATAATTGACTATAATTCACTTCCAATTTTTATCTGCAATTTTATTTTCTTTAGGTCTTTATGGTGTGTTGGCACGTAGAAGTGCAGTTTTAATATTGATGTCAATTGAACTTATGTTAAATGCAGTAAACATAAACTTAATTGGATTTGTAGCATTTAGAGGATTTGGGCAAGAAATTCAAACATTTGGCCAAGTTTTAATTATTTTTGTTATTACTATCGCTGCAGCTGAATTAGCTTTAGCTATAGCTATAATTTTGAGAATTTATAGAAATAAAAATTCAGTCAATGTTGATGAAATGAATATTTTAAAAGGGTAGTTTTTTGGATTTATTTCAAATAAATAATTTAATTTGGATGCTTCCTTTGATATGTGTTTTTGCATTTTTAAGCATAGGGCTTTTTAGTAAATTTTTACCTTCTGAAGGTGCAATAATTTCTATATTTTCTATTGGATTTGCGTTTATATTATTTATTTTTGTGTTGATAGATTTTATTTCAGGAGATTTAGCTGCTATTCATTCAAGTTTTACATGGATAGATTTAGGAGAGTGGACAATTTCCTGGGGGTTGTTAATCGATAGAATTTCTATAGTAATGATCGGTTTAATCACCTTTGTTGCTTTTTTGGTTCAAATTTATTCTGTTGGATATATGAAAGGTGATTCAAGATTTGGGTGGTATTTTGCAGTTCATTCTTTATTTGCTTCTGCAATGATGCTTTTGGTTTTATCTGATAATTTGTTGTTGTTGTATTTTGCTTGGGAATTAGTTGGATTAGGATCTTATTTATTAATTGGTTTTTGGTATGAAAAAACATCTGCTGCAGAAGCTGCTAAAAAAGCTTTTGTTACTACAAGGATTGGAGATGTAGGATTATTAATTGGAATAATAATTTTATTTAAAGCTACTGGAACTTTTCATATTTCTTCTATAATTCATGCTGCTCAAGAAGGTGGAATTTCAAATGAAGTTATTTTTTGGAGTTCTTTTTTGATTTTCTTAGGTGCCATGGGGAAATCTGCTCAGTTTCCTTTGCATGTTTGGTTGCCTGATGCGATGGAAGGTCCTACTCCGGTTTCTGCATTGATTCATGCAGCTACTATGGTAGCTGCAGGAATCTATTTAGTAGGAAGAATGTTTCCTTTATTTGAGTTGGGTCCAGGTATTTTGGTAATAATTTCTATTGTGGGAATTGTTACTTTTATACTAGCAGGTGCTATTGCTTTAGTTATGACAGATATTAAGAGAGTATTGGCGTACTCAACTATCAGTCACTTAGGATTAATGATGCTTTCTTTAGGGTCATTTGGGGTTCCGGCGGCATTTTTCCACTTAGTACTTCATGGGTTTTCCAAAGCGTTACTTTTTTTAGGTGCTGGAAGTGTAATGCATGGTATGCATGATCAAACTGAAGTTGAATTGATGGGTGGTCTTCGAAAAAAAATGCCTATTACTTCTTTGACATTTTTAGTTGGTAGTCTTTCTTTGGCTGGAATAGTTCCCTTAAGTGGTTTTTTTAGTAAAGATGAGATTTTGATTTCCATTTGGGAATATAATTCTTGGTTTTTGCCAATTACATTGTTTGGTGTTTTTTTAAGCTCCCTTTATATGATTAGGCTTTATTGCCTAATATTTTTATCTACTGCTAGATCAGAATATGCTGAAAAAGCTCATGAATCTCCTAGAACAATGACTTATCCATTGATAATTTTGAGTATTTTAGCTTTATTTTCTGGTTTATTAGCATTTCCATTTCCGTTTACAGGGTGGGAAGGGTTTGCTGCTTTTATTGATGATCATCACAAATTCCACATGATTCCTTGGTTAACTGTAGTTTCAATACTAGTTGCGTTTTCTGGAGCTTTTTTGGGTTGGGTGATCTATGGATCTAGAAGAATTGTAATCAATAATATTTCTAGTCCTTTAAAATTTTTATATCGATTAGTTTTCCGTAAATTTTTATTCGATGAAATTTATTCATGGATTGCCAATAAAATTGTGTTTACTTTTTCTAGGTGGATAACAATATTCGATAGAGTAATTGTTAATGATACTGGAATAGATGGTGTAGGAAATTCTACTAAAAAATCTGCAGATATACTTAAATATTTTCAATCAGGGTATTTATATAATTATTCATTAGTGATGGTAGTCGGTTTGTTTTTGATGGCAATTGCATGGTGGTTAGTTGAATGATTGATTTATTTAATGAAACCAGTCTTTTAGCGTTAATAATTTTGCCTTTATTAGGCGTGGTTTTATTAATGTTAATTCCGAGTGCTTACAAGGATGTGGTTAGATATTCTGCTCTATCAATTTCTACAATAGTTTCTTTAATAGCTTTATTAGTTTATTTAAGCTTTGACCATTCGATCCAAGGCTATCAATTTTTGTATACATATTCTTGGTTAGATATACCAGGGGTATGGGGTGAAGGTTCTGGTGCAATTTCTTTAGATCTTGGGATTGACGGAATTGCAGCATTAATGGTTCTTTTAACTGGAATAGTTATGTTTACTGGAACAATAGTTTCTTGGAGTATTAAAGAAGATTTAAAAGACTTTTTTATATTATATTTCTTACTATTGTCGGGTGTGTTTGGTGTATTTGTTTCTCTTGATATGTTTTTCTTCTTTTTCTTTTATGAATTATCTGTACTCCCTATGTATTTATTAATTGGTAAATGGGGAAGTAGTAGTAAATTTCCTACATTTGCTAGATCTAAAGAATACAGTGCAATGAAATTAACCTTGGTGTTAGTAGCTGGTAGTGTTCTGATTTGGGTAGCTATTATCGCTATATTTATTCAAGCAAATTTGGGTACTTTCAATATATTAGCAATAGAGAAAGTTATTTCTGAAAATCTATCTTCAGACTTTCAGAAAATTGCATTTCCTTTGCTTCTGATAGGTTTTGGGATATTGGCAGGTTTATGGCCGTTTCATACATGGTCTCCTGATGGACACGTTTCAGCCCCTACTGCAGTAAGTATGGTACATGCTGGTGTTTTGATGAAGTTAGGTGCATTTGGCATTATAAGAATTGGAATGCTGTTATTACCTGAAGGGGCTCAATTTTGGATGCCGTTGTTAATAGTATTAGGTGCCGTGAATGTGATTTATGGAGCTATTTCAGCTATGGGTCAAACAGATTTGAAATATGTGATTGGCTATTCATCTGTTAGCCATATGGGATATGTCTTAATGGGAATAGCGACTTTGCACTATTTAGGATTAACAGGTGCAGTGTTACAAATGTTTTCGCATGGTGTGATGACTGCTTTGTTTTTTGCTGTTGTAGGGATGATTTACGAAAGAACTCACACTAGAGACTCCTTAGTATTGCAAGGTCTAGCTAAAAAAATGACAGTTACGACAATATTGTTTGGAATTGCAGGATTAACCTCATTAGGTTTGCCGGGGCTAAGTGGTTTTGTTGCTGAACTTTTAATTTTTATGGGTATATTTCAGAGTTACGGATTTGGAGGAATTATTCTTGGAGCTTTTGCAGTTTTAGGAGCTGCTATTACAGCTATTTATATTTTACGGTTGATAGCTAAATCATTTTTTGGGCCAATTTCTACTCAATGGGAAGATTTAACTGATTCTAATTTGAGAGAAAGATTTGCAGCCGGTATTTTGGTTTTAACAATTTTGTTAATTGGGTTGTGGCCATATCCTTTTGTAGAAGTAATTAAACACGGTGTAGATCCTATTTTGTCTGGAATTTTGGGGGCTATATGACAAATAATTTTTCTTTATTAATTCCAGAATTTTTAGTCACCGGATTAGCTTTTTTAATCTTATCATTGGATTTGTTTATTTCAGAAAAAAGAAAAAATCATTTAGTGTGGGTAGGTGTGATTGGGTTATTTGGTATTTTGATTATTACTTTATTAATTTTTTCTAATGGAATTTTGTATCAAGGTTTGTTGGTATTTGATGATTATACAAATCTTTTTAGAATTTTCTTTTTGATAGCAGGCATCATTGTATTAATTTCTTCAAATGAATTTGTGAAGTCTAACATTAAATATCAAGGTGAATTTTATGGAATTTTGATTTTCACGATTCTTGCGGCGATGTTACTTGCATCATCATCAGAGCTTTTAACAGCATATATTTCGTTAGAGCTACTTAGTTTTGGTTTATATGTTTTAGTATCTTTTGATAGGTATAACCTCAAATCCAATGAATCAGGAGTGAAATATGTTCTTTTAGGTGCATTTTCTTCTGCGTTAATTTTATATGGAATTAGTAATATTTATGGAGTTTTGGGTACTACAAGATTTGATGAGATTTCGTTGATGTTAGTTTCAATAAATGATTTGAATCCTTTCTTAATATTAGGATTTATATTTTTGTTTGCAGGACTTGCTTTTAAGTTATCGGCAGTTCCTTTTCATATGTGGGCTCCAGATGTTTATGAGGGATCACCTTTGCCAATTACGGCATGGCTTTCTGTTGGATCCAAAGTGGCAACAATTGCACTAGTTTTGAGACTGTTTTGTGAATCTTTATTGGAAATTGGTAATGAATGGCAACTGATAATTATTGTTCTTTCTGTTGCAACCATGTTGATAGGCAATTTGGGAGCATTGGTTCAAACAAACATTAAAAGACTTCTTGCATTTTCTAGTGTAGGGCACATGGGATACATATTGATGGGAATTTCGGCATTAATTTCTATTAATGAAGATGGTTCGATATCTACAGGCATGACTACGTTAGTTTTAAATGGGATAATTTTTTATGTAATAGCTTATGCAATTACTAATTTTGCAGCTTTTACCTCTGTGATCGCTGTATATAATCATACTGCAAAAGATTCAATTTCAGATTTTGCTGGATTATCAAAAAGAGCTCCCTTTTTATCCCTAGTTTTAGTCTGCTCTATGTTTTCTTTGGCTGGGTTACCAGTATTTGCAGGGTTTACTAGTAAATTTTATTTATTTAATGCTGTAGCTTCTCAAGATTTGTTGTGGCTTGTAGGTATAGGTATTGTGACTAGTTTAATTTCACTTTACTATTATTTGATGATCGCAAGGCAAATGTATATTGAGGAAGGGATTGATTTATCTTCTATAAATATTTCACTATCGATTAAATTAGTACTAGGAGTTCTTTTAGTAGGCATGATAGTAGGAGGTATTTTCCCATCCCCTTTAATGGATTTGATAGAACTAGCATCTGAAGCATTAATCAGTTAATTAGGAGAAAACATGTCAAATTCTTTGGATTGGCCAGAACATTACAAAAGAGGATTGGTAGTCACCGCTCACGCTGATGATGCTGAATATGGTTGCTCGGGTACTGTCGCAAGATTAATAAGTGAAGGTTGGGATTTTGCTTACGTATTGTGTACGGATGGTAGTAAAGGGAGTAGTGATAGAAATATTACCGAAAAAGAATTGTCAGCTATTAGAAGAGAAGAACAAGAAAACGCTGGTAAAATTTTAGGTTTATCTCATGTTTCATTTTTGGATCATCCTGATAGTTATTTACAGCCGACTTTAGAGTTAAGAAAAGATATCTCTAGAGAAATTCGTAGGCACAAACCGGATGTTGTAATTTGTCAGTATCCTATGAGAGTTTTAGACGGAGGATATGGGTCCGGACACCCAGATCATATTACAGCTGGTGATACTACTATGTCTGCAATATTTCCTGCTGCAAGAGACCATATGACGTTTCCTGAATTAATTGATGAAGGTTTTGAACCTCATAAGGTATCTGAAGCTTGGATTATGGGGCATCCTGAGCCAGATTTGTGGATTGATATTAGTGAGCATATTGAAACTTCAGTGAAAGCTCTTTCTGCTCATGAATCTCAAATGGATGGAAGATCTTTTGATGAAATAATGGAACGGGTTAAAGTAATGAAAGGTGAGAGGGGAAAAGGTAAGGGAATGCCTCTAGCTGAGACTTTCCGTAGGATTTATTATCGTGGTTAAAATTCAAAAACTAGATATGATTTCTGCTGCTGAGAATTCTGGTTCATTGGTTAGCCTTTTACAGGATTCAGTTAAAAATGGTGCTTCAGTTTCATTTTTAAATCCTCTATCAGATTCTGCTGCTGAGTCTTATTGGAGAGAAGTATTTTCAGAAATCAATTCTGCTCAAATCATTGTTTGGGCTGCGTTTGATGATTCTGATAATTTAATTGGATCAGTACAACTTGCCCCGGCTAAAATGCAAAATGCAAAACATAGAGCTATGGTTCAAAAGTTGATGGTAAATTCAAATCATAGGCGTGAAGGTATAGGCAATGCTTTGATGGATGCGCTTGAATTGGAAGCAAAAAATCTTGGGAAGAAATTACTGATTTTAGATACTAGAGTGGGCGATCCTTCAGAAATTTTGTATCAGAAAAAAGGATATGTGAATTTTGGTACTGTTCCTAGTTATGCTATGAATTCATCTGATGGTTTTGATGATATGGCCTTTTATTTCAAAATTATTTAACTATTCTGATTTTGTGATTTTCACTATCTGCGATAAATATGTGATTCGTTTTGTTTGTTACTACTCCGTGAGGTCTATCTAATCCTGCATCAAGTGCATTTCTTTCATCACCATGTGATCCTTTTATTCCACCTGCAATAGTGGAAATATTGTTGGTGGTTATGTCGAATATCCTTATGCAATGGTTTTCAGTATCCACAATTAATACATTTCCATATTGGTCGCATCGGATTGCTTTGGGGCCATTAAAAGTACAATTTATAGCTAGTTCACCATCACCCGTGTAGCCTTTTTTTCCTGTTCCAGCTACCGTGGAAATGATATTGTTTTTATCTATTTTTCGAATAGTGTTACCTTCTCTCTCACAAACATAAGTATTCCCTGATACATCTACACAAATTGCACGAGCTCCAAAAATCCCGGCATTAATGGCTAAATTTCCGTCACCGGAATGTTCTTTAATTCCTGTGCCTGCAAAAGTAGTGATAATGCCTGTATTTAAATTAATTGATCTTATTTTTTGGTCTTGAACATCAGCTACTAATAAATTGCCAGATCCGTCTAAGATGCAGTCATTTGGCTCAATAAATTGTGATTCAGTAGCAGGAATATGGTCTTTTCCTGAACCTTGAATTCCTGTTCCAGCAATAGTTACAATATTTCCTGAAGTAGCTTCTATTTTTCTAATACATGGATTAAATCTTTGACAAATGTAAACATTTCCATCTTCGTCAATTTGTAAAGCATAAATTTCATCTATGTCAGCTTCTAACGCTGGACCGTTGTCGCCACTGTGGCCTTGTATTCCTGTACCTGCGAAATCAGAAATTATGTTGGTTTTTAGATCTAGTTTTCTAATTTTGAAATTGAAGCAATCTGCTATGTATAAATATTTGTTTTGGTGATCAATTTCTACATGAAAAGGGTTGTCTAATTTACAGTTAGTTGCAATTACATTGTTACCTTCATATCCTTGTATACCATTTCCTACAATACTTGATATTATTTTAGTCATAAATTTTCCTTTGAGTGTTTTATATGAAAAATATGATTTTATTGGTTTTAACAATTTTTTTCATGATTGCCTGCAATCAAGATACATTATCTTCTATTAAATTGGCATTACAAGAACAAAATTATTCTAGGCATACAAATTTGAATGTGACGGTAGGATATTCTTTTGAAGGATTTCAACAATCTTATCCTTTATTAATTGATGGGGATGTTTCTGAAACTGGAGATTTCTCAGGGTATATGAGTGTACAGGATCGTGTAGGGGGTGTGAATTTAGAAATCGATAGATTAATGACAGTAGTTAATGATGTTTATTATTTTAAATATCCAGATAGAAATAATTGGGCAAAGTTATCTGAGGGAGAAACCTCTTTAGAGCCCACTCAATTTATTAGTAAAGTAATTACTATGATTGAAAATTATAATGATGATGAAATTCAATTGATTAAAGATTCTGATCAATATGCCATCAAAGGTGATTTTGATTCAAATGTATTGGCTGAACTGATTCCTGTTTTGAAAGATACTTATTCTAAGCTAGATTTTGAATTAATTGTTGATCCAAATAATCAGTCTAATATTAAAAATATTAAAATTTCTGGAAAAATTCCGGCTGCTTCAACAATGACAGGTCCAAATGGCGAGAAGGTTGAATTGGATATAGATATACAATTAATCCAATCTGAATTTGGTAAAAATGTATCAATTTTGATTCCCCCAATTCCTAATGAACCAAAAGCTTACTTTTTTGATAAACAAATTAAACAATTTGTTTGGGATGATGCATTTCGTTGGGACACAATTCCAGAAAATAATTTAGATTCTCAAGTAGATTATTTTGCGGAAATTAAAATGTTTGATGGAGGAGTGATTTTGATTGATTTATATGAAAAATTAGCTCCAATTACTGTTAATAACTTTGTTTTTTTATCAGAGAATGGATTTTATGATTGGGTTACTTTTCATAGAGTAATTCCAGGTTTTGTAGCTCAAGGTGGTGACCCCACTGGTTCAGGAATGGGTGGACCTGGGTATAAATTTGATAATGAAATTAATACTAATGCTAGACATGATTCTGAGGGAATTATTGCAATGGCTAATTCTGGAATACAGAATGGTGCGGGAACTAACGGTAGTCAATTTTACATCACGTATGTCCCACTTCCTCAATTAGATGGATTTGATGAAAATGGATTAGAAAAAGATTGTGATGTACCTGGACAATCATGTCATCCCGTTTTTGGGAAAGTAATAGAAGGTATGGATGTAGTGAGGAAAATTGCTCCAGTTGATCCCTCTAGAAACGGGCCTCCCGGAGATGCGATTGAAACTATTACAATAATTAAAAAATAACCTCAGATTAATTCATTTAATCTGAGGTTATTGAATTTAATGTTTTTATTCTTTGGGTGCTTGCACAGGTGCAGGGTTGACCATGTCCATGCCCAATGTTCCAGCAAACATTGCATCTATTTCTTCAACAGACCAACGTCCAACCTTTCTGAGTGTTCGTTCTTCGTAAGGATTGCTCATCAAAGAGATTTGACCGCCCTGACAATGGAAAACTTGTCCATTTACGTCGTTGGCTTCGTCTGAAACTAACCACGCTACCATTGGTGCAACATCTTCTGGGTCTCTATTTAGTTCTAGAGGTGTAACTGCTGATTGTGCTTCTATTCCACTTGCAGCTCGAATATCTCTAGCAGACTGAGGAACACTTTGGGTCATTCTAGAATCAGCTCCTGGAGATATAGCATTTGCAGTAACTCCATAACGTCCTAGGTCTCTAGCAATTCCTCTTATCAGTCCAGCTATACCATCTTTTGCAGCTCCATAGTTTGCTTGACCCGAGTTTCCATATAGTCCGGAAGTTGATGAAAATGCAATTATCTTCCCACTTCGTTGTTGTCTGAATAGAATTGAAGCAGGTTTTACTACTGAAAAAGTACCTTTGAGGTGAACTGCAATTACAGCGTCCCATTCTTCTTCAGTCATGTTGAATAGCATTCTGTCTCTTAAAATACCTGCTACTGCTACTACAATATCGAGCTTCCCAAAATTGTCTAAGGCTGTTTTGATGATGTTTTCGCCGCCTTCCATTGTTGCTACAGAATCTCCATTAGCTACAGCATCACCGCCTTTGGCTTTGATTTCATCAACCACTTCTTGAGCAGGAGTGGTTGAGGCTCCTTCTCCGTCTACAGAGCCTCCTAAGTCATTAACAACAACTTTAGCTCCTTCTTCAGCTAGTAATAATGCTATTCCTCTTCCGATTCCTCTACCTGATCCTGTTACTACTGCTACTTTATCTTTAAGTAGGTCTCCCATATTTTTCTCCTATTTATAAATTATTTTCCACTATGCAGTTTTAGGTGCTTGTGGAGGTGAAGGATTAACTAAACCTTGTGTGAGGTGTTGAGGAGCTAATTTTCTAAGTTCTTCAACTTCCCATCTTCCTTGTTTGAATATAGTTCTAGTTCTTCTAGGTAGGGCTAGTTTTGTGATTGTTCCGCCATAAACTAAAAATGTTTGTCCATTAATGTTTGAGGCTTGATCAGATGCCAAATAAGCAACCATTGGAGCGACATCTTCTGGATTCATGGCCTCACTCTCTGGTACTTCTTCACGATCTGACGGTCTTTCTGCTCTCAATTGTCTAGATGAGTCAGGTATTGATTGAGTCATTCTAGTGTTGGCTCGTGGGCAAATTGAGTTTGCAGTAACTCCATATCTACCTAAATCTTTTGCGGCTACTTTTGTAAATCCTGCTATACCAGATTTAGCAGCAGCATAATTTCCTTGCCCTGTATTGCCGATAAGTCCAGATTCAGAAGCAAAAGTAATTATTCTTCCACTTCTTTGCTGCCTAAAAAGAATTGATGCGTATTTGCAGACGGTAAATGTTCCTTTCATATGAACTCGAATGACATCATCCCATTCTTCTTCAGTCATATTAAAAATCATTCTATCTCTCAGAATTCCTGCAACAGTCACTACAATGTCTAATTGACCATATGTATCTAATGCTGATTGAACTAAACCTTCTCCACCTTCCATAGTTGAAATATCATTGTAATTTGCGGATGCTTCTCCACCCAATGCTTTTATTTCGTTGACTACTTCTTCAGCTGGAGTGTTTGAAAGTCCTTCTCCATCAAGAGCAGCGCCTATATCGTTTACTATTACTTTAGCGCCTTCAGCAGCTAATTGCTTAGCAACACCTGCTCCTATTCCTCTGCCGGCACCAGTGACAATTGCCACTTTTCCATTTAGGTAATTAGCCATATTATTCCTCCTAGAATTCTTGCAACTATTCCAATTGAATAATTGCATAGATGGTTATTGTGCCACAATAGAGGTAGATTTGTCATAGGTTTCAAAAATTATTTCGTGAGGTGATTTAATTTTCAATATAGTTCTTTTTAATCCAGAAATTCCAAATAACACAGGAAACATTATTCGGCTGTGTGCGAATACAGGTTCTGATCTACATATCATTAATCCTACGGGTTTTGATATGACTGAAAAAAAGTTGAGAAGAGCTGCTTTAGATTATTCTGATCTCACGTCAGTTTATATGTACGATTCATTTGAAGAATATACTAATCTATTGTCGGGTAGGCTATTTATGACCTCTTCTAAAGCAGGAACTAAATACGATCAAATTGAATATCAGGTAGGAGATACTTTTGTATTTGGCCCAGAATCTGTAGGGTTGCCACAAGAAATACTAAATTTATCTAAAAAAGAAAATCAGCTTTATATTCCTATGACTCCTGCAAATAGAAGTATGAATTTAGCTAATGCAGTGTCTATAATAGTTTATGAGGCTTGGCGTCAAAATGATTTTGGTGGAAGCATACTTTCCGGTGACAAAAATGACGGAGAATATTATGACTAGATCAAATTGGCACTATGATCATCCTCCAGCATGTACTTGCGTTGAGTGTGCAGAGAGACGGCTGAATAAGAAAGATAATTTTTTTAATAGGATTATCTTTAAAATCAAGAAATTATTAAATATTTAGTTGGTATGAATTTATGATTACTGTTAAGCAGGCTATAGTTGATGAAATGATATCTCATTCAAGAGAACATAATCCAAATGAGTGTTGTGGAATTTTGTCAGGTATAGATCAACAAGTTACAAAATTGTATAGAATAAAAAATTTAACTCCTTCTCCATATAGATATGTTATGGATCCTAAAGAACAAATGGAAGCAGAAAGAGATTCTGATAATCATAATTTGTCTTTTATAGCTTTTTATCACTCACATACTCACACACCAGCTTATCCTTCAGATACTGATGTCAGAATGGCTCAGGAGTCTGGGTGGCTAGATTTTTATTATGTGCTAGTTTCTTTAGAAGATAACGAAAATCCAGTAGTCAACTTTTTTTGGGTTGATTTTGATGCAAAAGTCTCTCAAGTTGAATATCGAATAGTTTAAAAATTTACTTACTAAGTAAGTACAGGTCCTTCTTGATTAATGATTTTTCCGTCTTTAATTTCTAAAAATAATCTCACTCCGGGATTAGGCGATCCAGGAGTTTCTCCTAATGGAAAAATATCTATTTTTAAATGATTAGGGAATAATTCTAGCAACCCTACCGTACCCAATCTGATTTCTTTATGTTGTGGGAATGTGATGCTACCAGTATTGATCATCACTATTCCGTCTCTGAATTCCAGTCTTTCCTGATGAGTATGTCCTGAGATCATGATATCTACAGGTTCAGGGAAAAAGCTTAATAAGTCTTCAGTAGGTTTAAATTGGCCTTCTAAACTATGAATCATTCCAATTTTCCATCCTTCAAAAGTTAAAATTTGAACTTCTTTCATTCTTGGATCAGGAATCGGATCGTTATTTCCGGTTGAGCAAAAAACTGGAGCAATTTCTTCACACCAATCTAGTACTTTCGGAGATGTTAAATCGCCAGCATGCAATATGTAGTCTACTGAAGAAAGGAATTGTCTGGGTAATTCACCCAATTCATCTAAAGTAATTATTTTGCCCGGTAAATGTGTATCTGTAATTAGTCCAAAACGCATTATGAAACTATATCAGACTCGCAGATGATATAGATTTATTACTTTTACTAAAATTGAACCATTTATATTTTAAACTAAACACTACAAACATTATTGAAAACTGAATCAGGCTAGGAAGGAAAATAGATTCGTATTGAATATTTGAGGTAGTAATTAAAAATAGTGAAGGAGTATTAATTACACTGTTTTCTAATCCAACTACTAAGTGCACCCAAAGATTGTTAGCAATATGGAGTCCCATAGCTAATTCCATGCCTCCATCTATTAAAGTGATAGTAGACATGAAAAGCCCCATCATAAATATTGCTAGTAGATAAGGCCCAATTCCATAATTCCAAGGTTCTGGATTTGATAGGTGAACTACAGAAAATATGGATGCAGTTGAAAGTGCAAGAAACACCCTGTTATTTATTAATAGAGAAAGAGCGTGTAGCAAGTATCCCCTAAAAATTATCTCTTCTAATCCAGCTTGTATAGGTACTAACAATACAGCTAAAACAAGTAATAAACCCCAATCTAAACTAAATCCCTGATATTTAATTGCTAATGGAATATTGTTTGAATTGGAGATAATTAGTTCAGCGGAAAGGCCGATTGAGTAGAAAATGAATGCTATGAGCATTGCAAAAGCAATTCTCTCTGCATCAATTCGTTTTCTTCCGGTAATGATTTTTTTCAGAGGTTTTTTTTGAATAGTATTTGATAATAACCAAAACCCAAACAAACCAATCACAAAAACTAAATGCAATAATAAAAAATTAGGTGCAAATGAGGGCCCTTTGATTGAAGGGGTAGAAGAATTCAAGTCACATGAATAACCCCAAGATGATTGATTATTTAAAATATCGCATACGGACATCAGTGGAATTCCGCCAATTATCTGCCAAAAAAATAAAGTTAAAATTCCTGTAGAAACCCATCTCAGTAGACTGTTTTTGCCAATGCGCGCATTGTTAAGAAATTTCATTGAATATGGAATTCTCTCGTCACAGATAGGGCACATTAATGGGTTAAGTGGTATTAATTTACCCCTGCATTTTATGCAAAACCTATCTGGGGAATATTGAGAACGATTCATAATATGATTTTACAGAAAACAAAATGTAGCGTCACTATTTCATTTGAATTGACGCTACGTCACCTGTGTGCTATTTTCACGGCATAAAGCAAAGAAAAATCCATTTAGGAGCTAAATTATGTCCCAAACAAGAGAAGTGGCAGTAGTTGGTATTCATGAATATCCACTTAGAGTTGCACCTGGAGTTAGTGCTCTACAGATTAAAGCTGAATCTGCATCCAAAGCTTTGGCTGATGCAGGATTGAGCTGGCAAGATGTTGATGCAGTTTATGATAATGGTCAAAATCAAAATATTGGGGGATTGAGCATTTCAGAATATTTTGGTTTCAAGCCAAGATTGATAGATGTTACAAGTGTGGGCGGTACTTCATATGAATTTCAGGCTCATCATGCGGCAACTATGATTGCTGCAGGAAAAGCAAATGTAGCAGTTTTGACTTATGGCTCAACAGCTCATTCGAATAGAGTTGCGATTGGAACTGCCGGTGCCACAGGTCAAGGAGCGCCCACTCCATTTAATAATATGGAAGACTCTTGGGGTATGACTGGTATTGCAGGATATGGAATGGTGAAAGCTAGGCATATGCACCAATATGGCACTACTAATGAACAGTTTGCAGAAATTTCAGTTGCTACAAGGTATCACGCCATGAGAAATCCTGAAGCTGTAAAAGCGATGACAGATTTGGAGTTTGTGGGGGTAAATGAAATTACTGTTCAGGACGTTGTTGATTCAAGGATGATAGCGTGGCCTTTACACTTATTGGAATGTTGTATGGTTTCTGATGGTGGTGGAGCGGTTGTAATCGCATCCAAAGATGTTGTTAAAAATACTAAGAAAAAACCCGTTTGGATTATTGGTGGTGGTGAAGCTACTAAGTATAGAGAAAATGGTGGCGATATTACTGTCAGTGCTGGTGCTCAATCAGGTCCTGTAGCATTTGCAGATGCTGGAGTTACTCCAAGCGAAATAGATGTATTGATGGCTTACGATTCCTTTTCTATTACTGTGATGTTAATGATAGAAGATCTTGGATTTTGTAAGAAAGGTGAAGGTGGAGACTATGTTAGTAGTGGGATATTAAAATTTGATCAATCTGGTGGTCCTGCTTTAAATACTGACGGGGGAGGTCTTTCATCAAATCACCCTGGAGAACGAGGAATATTTTGTATTTTGGAAGCTACTAGACAAATGAGAGGTGAATCTACCTCACAAGTAGATAATGCAAAATTAGCCGTTGCAGTAGGAAATGGTGGTCAGCTTGGAGCTCGTCATGCCACATCACCAATTATTTTAGCTGCAGATTAATAAGGAGAAATACTATGACTATGAGACCTCAACCAAGATTTCCAGAACCAGATACACAACCTTTTTGGGATGCAACAAAGGAAAAAAAATTAATTTATCAAACTTGTGATGATTGTCCTGAAGTAATTTTTTATCCAAGAGCCCACTGTACAAAATGTGGAAGTTTAAATAACACATGGAATGATTCAAAAGGATTGGGAACTGTATACACTTTTAGTGTAGTGATGCAAAGTAGGCATCCTGCATTTAAAGATATTGGTCCTTATGCTGTGGCTTATGTAGATTTAGATGAAGGTTTTAGGATCATGACCAACGTTATTAATGTGGATGATCCTGTAAATGACATTAAAATCGGTATGAGAGTGAAGCTTGCATGGTTAGATCAGGGTGAAGGTGAAATTGCCTTGCCTATGTTTGAGCCAGCTTAATTATTTTTTGATAATTACTGATAAAAGTAATAAAAGTCCAACAGGAACATAATAAAGTCCTGTTGGACTTAAAAACATATATGTTCCCATTAACAAAACTGTTCCCCATGTGTAGAGTTTCCATCGAAACCTAATAGCATTATTTGATGACTTTTGTGTGGCCATCAAGTTGGAAATGAGACAAACTCCTGAAATTATCCAAGGAAATACAATTATTGGTAACGACAGTGAGAAGTTGGATTCTAAAATAGTTTGATAGGATTGAATTGATTGTGTAAACCCTTGGCTATTACTAATTATTTCAGTTGCTGGTACTACTGGGAAAATTAATAATATTAGTCCTGTAGGGATACTAAGTAAGTGTGCTGCGCCTGCAAAAATTGTAGAAATAGAAAAACTTTTCATGTTTTTTTCTCTGAAATTTCACCATTATTAATTTCTAAAAGGTTTGATTGGTTTTTAAATGATTGACTAATTATTTCAGGTTCAGCAGTAGTAATAATCGATTGATCAAACATTGTTGTCATATCTAAAATTTGTTCCCTTCTTTCTAAATCTAGCTCTGAAAGTAAATCGTCTAGTAACAAAATTGGAGTAGTGTTTCTTGATCGTTTCAGAATTTCTGCTTCTGCAAATTTTAATGCTAACACTGCAGTTCTGGCTTGTCCCCTCGAAGAAAACCTATGTGAATCTAAATCATTAATAAAAATTTGAAAATCATCTCTGTGGGGCCCGATTGATGTTGTTCCTGCAGAAATATCTCTTGATCTATTGGAAATCAGTTGTGAAGAGATAAAATCAAAACACTTTTCAGGATTCATTGGGTATATTTCCTTAGTACTGGGTAGATATGAGCAATACATGTTTTCTTTTAAATTACTCATTTCTTTATGTATGGGGTTGGATAAATTAGATAAATTTTCTAATATCTCAACTCTTTTAATAATTAAATCAGTTGCTAATTTGGCAGATTGCGAATCCCAATATGACAATTCATTGTCCTGAGAATTACCCTCTCGAATTAACTTAAGAAGACTATTTCTTTGAGAGTTGATTTTTTGAAAATCTAATAGATTTTTTAAATAAATTTTGTCAATTTGTGAAATTAAAATATTTAAATACCTTCTTCTCGAGCTGGGAGTACCAAAAACTAAATCTAATTCAGCAACTGAAAATAAAACGGAATTTAAATTACCAACAAAATCGCTGGCACGTTTAGGAATTCCATTAATTTTTATGAATTTTTGTGCTACAAATCCATCTTTGTTATCAAATGGCTCGCATTGATAGTGTATTTCTAGCTTTGTACTTTTTTCTTGAAGTTGAATGTCACAAGCAATTTTAGAGTAAGACAAGCCGTTTACAGAACCTTCTGTGATGAGGTCTCTTTCAGTATTTCCTCTGTATGATTTTGCTACAGAAAGCATATAAATTGCTTCAAGAAAATTACTTTTTCCTTGGCCATTATTTCCCATTAAAAGAGTAACTTTATCTGGCAAATTAATATCTAGGTTTTGATAGTTTCTGAAATTTCTGAGCGAGAGATTTGAAATATGAATGATTAGAATCCTTATTTATGACTCGGTATCACGATTTTAGCATGAGATACAATCAAGATTCATATAAACTGGATTCATTAACAATAGGAGGATTTTTTGAGTAAATTCGTTGCTCTTGCTGGAGGTGTTGGTGGAGCAAAACTAGCTTTAGGACTTACTGAAATTTTGTCTCCAGAACAATTATCTATTGTGGTTAATACTGCAGATGATCAGGAATTTTATGGACTTCATGTATCTCCGGACTTAGATACTATGATGTACACCCTTTCTGGTAAGTCTAATGAAAAATTAGGGTGGGGAATTAAAGATGAATCGTTTAGAACTTTATCTGAATTAAAGAAACTTGGGTTAGATTCATGGTTTCAGCTGGGAGATTTAGATTTTGCTACCCATATTTATCGAACTAATTTAATTAAACAAAACATGACATTGTCAGAAATTACTGACAAATTATGTAAAGCACATGGATTAGAGTTTCCAATTATTCCTATGACAGATGATAGGGTTAGAACCATTTTAACTACTGAGAGTGGGGATTTAAATTTTCAAGAGTATTTCGTCAAATATTTTTGTGAACCGCAAGTCACTACTATCAGATTTGATGGGATTCAAAATGCTAAGCCTTCTCCCAATTTTTTAACTGCTTTGGAAGAGGCTGATTATTTGTTGTATTGTCCTTCAAATCCTTTTTTGAGTTTACATCCTATAATTTTTTTACCAGGTGTATTGGACTTGTTGAAATCTTTTGACGGTAAAAGAATAGCAGTTAGCTCTATCGTGAATGGAGATGCCATCAAAGGTCCAACTGCTAAATTGCTTAAAGAATTAGGTGAAGAGATTTCTGCGTTTGGTATTGCGAAACATTTTGCAGAAATTTGCGATTATTTTGTTTTAGATGACATAGATTCTCATTTGATTCCTAAAATTAATAGTTTAGGAATTAAATCCTTTCAAACTAATATCATTATGAATTCGTTAACAGAAAAGACCAATTTAGCAAAATTTTTATTGAATTTATGCGATTAAAAAACCAAAATTTTACTTTACTAATTCCATTGAAAGATTTCAGTGAAACAAAATCACGTCTTTCGTCAGTATTAGATATTAAATCCAGAAAAAAAGTTACATTAGGGATGTTAAAAATAGTCATTGATGCTGCAAAAAAATCTAATGCCTATAACATTTTTTTAGTAGGTACAGATAATTCTATAAAAGAATTGGGCGAAATTTTTGATGTAGATACATTGTTTCCTAAAGGAGATCATTTAGCTCATGATATGGACATTGCTGCAAGTTATATTAAAGAATTAGGAGATATTCCAATTTATATTCCTAGTGATTTGCCTTTATTAAATGAGAACGATATCAATCAGGTGATTGAATTTTCTGAGTATGGACAAAAAGTAGTTTTGGTTCCTTCAGCTTCCGATGGAGGTACCAATTGCATTGCATTTAATGTGGGCCCAGGGTTTTATTGTCAATTAGGTGAGAATAGCTTCCAAAAACATTTAGATGAATGTAACCAAAATTCAATTAGTTATAGAACCATAGAGCCTAGAGGAATGCTTTTCGATTTAGATACCGTAGATGATTTAAATCGATTAAAGATAAATTATCCATTAATTTTTGATTCTTTAATTAATTCTAACTAGAAATCATTTCAAGAAATTCTGATTCAGTAAGAATAGTTACGTTATTTTCAATTGCAGTGTTTAATTTAGAGCCTGCATCAGACCCCGCAATGAGAAAGTTTGTAGAATTGGATACTTGGTTCGTGACTAGGCCACCATTTTCCTTAATTAGATTTTGTATTTCATTTCTTGAGAAATTTTCCATTTTCCCAGTTACTACAAATTTTTGTTGATTTAAGAGATTATTATGAGATTTAGTATTTTGATTATCTACTTCGGTTTTAATACCTGCAGTTTTAAGTTTTTCAATGATTCGTCTATTTGTTTCTTTTTGAAAAAAATCTACTAAGCTTATGGCGATTTTAGGACCAATAGAAGGGATTTGTTGTAATTCCTCGACAGTTACATTCATTAGAGAATCAATATTTTTGAATTCATTAGCTAGAATCTCTGCTACCTCACTTCCTACATGTGAAATGCCTAACCCGGTAATCATTCTTGAGAATGGTTTTGATTTACTCTTTTCAATTGAATCAAGTAAGTTGTTGATGCTTTTTTCACCCATTCTGTCTATATTTTCTAGGTGATTTTTATCTAGGAAGTAAATGTCTGAAACATCATTTATCAGTCCATTATCAATCAATGATGTTGTTGTTTTAATGCCTAATCCGTCAATATCCATGGCTACTTTACTTACAAAATGTTCTAACAATCTTTCTAGCTGAGCTGGACATTGGGCATTTGTGCAGTATAGAGCAGATTCATTTTCTATTCTTGAAGTAATTGCACTACAATTTGGACATATTGAAGGCATTTTAAAAATGATTTCTGAACCATTTCTTCTTGATTGGTCTCTATGGACTATTTGAGGTATGACTTCTCCTGCTCGTTCTACTGTTACCCAGTCACCAATTCTTAGGTCTTTAGACGCTATGTATTCTTCGTTATGTAAAGTAGCTTGCCTAACAATTACCCCACCAACTTCTACTGGTTCTAGAATCGCGTAAGGATTAATGCTTCCTGTTCTACCTATATTAGTTTGTATATCTAGTAATTTTGTAACTGCTTGTTCAGCTGGAAACTTGTAAGCGATTGCCCACCTTGGTTCTCTCCCTACACTGCCTAGAATTTCTTGAGAATTAATTTGATTCACTTTAAACACTATTCCATCACAATCATAATCAATAGATTCTTTTTCAGATAACCATTTTTTGTAAAAATTGGTAGCTGATTCAAGATTTTTGACCAATTCGTTATGAGGATTTACTTTAAATCCAAATAGTTTTAATTTTTGTAGGTTATCCCAGTGTGAATTATTGAAATCTAGAGAGTTACTAGACCCTACTCCATAAATAAATATATCTAGTGGTCTTTCAGCAGTAATTTTTGAATCTAATTGTCTTAGTGATCCTGCAGCTGTATTTCGAGTATTAGCATATGTTTGCAACCCTTCTTTTTCGCGTTTTTTGTTCATTGCCAAAAATTGTGATTTTGGTATAAAAACTTCTCCTCTTACTTCTAATAATGAAGGTGGATTACCTGTTAAAGTTAGTGGAATACTTTTAATTGTTTTTAGGTTTAAAGTAATATTTTCACCAGTTGATCCGTTACCTCTGGTAGCCCCTCTGACAAATATTCCATTTTCGTATAGCAAAGAAACCGCTAATCCATCAAATTTTAATTCACAAGCTATTTCAAATTTATGTGAATTTATCGAAGATGAAATTCTTTTATGCCAATTACCTAAATCTTGATCGTTAAAAGCGTTTCCTAAACTCAGCATAGGAATTTCATGTGAAACTTGTTCAAAACTGGGCAAGGGATCGCTCCCTACTCTTTGTGTTGGTGAGTTGGGTAAAAGAAATTCAGGAAAAATAGATTCTAATTCTTTTAATTCTTTTAGTAACAAATCATATTGACCATCAGAAATAATGGGTTTATCTAAAACATAATACAGATGGTTGTGTTTATTAATCTCTAAAGATAGAGTTTGGATTTTTGATTTTGCTTCTGTCTTTTCCATTTTTTAACTGTCCGATTTATAATGGATAGACTCTAGATTAAACTTTTTTACGATTAATGCATAGAATAAAAAAATTACTTTTGAAGGATAATCATTGCCATATTCTGAAAAAATCCAAGATTTCATACAAAATTTTCCTACACTTTCCTCTATTGGGAATACTCCGTTAGTTAAATTGGACTTGCCTTGGGATATTGGAGAAGCTTCAATTTATGCAAAATTTGAGCAATTAAATCCTGGTGGATCGATTAAAGATAGGCCTGTTTTACGAATGCTTTCAGAGGCTGTACTTAATGGGGATTTGAAGCCCGGCAAAACTATTTTAGATGCTACATCAGGTAATGCTGGGATCGCCTATGCCATGATAGGGGCTGTTTTAGGCTACCCGGTTGAATTGGTAATGCCTGAAAATGCGAGTGAAGAGAGAAAAAAGAGATTGTTAGCTCATGGTGCCAACTTAATTTTTACTGATGCCCAATTAGGTTATGATGAGGCTTTATACGAAGTAAAACGACGGTATGAAGCAGATCCTGCCAAGTATTTTTATTGTGATCAGTATTCAAACCAAAATAATCCTCAGGCTCACTATGAAACTACAGGTTATGAGCTAATTCAACAGGCTCCTTTTATTACTCATTTTGTTGGTGGAGTTGGAACAGGGGGTACTATTTCAGGAATTGGTAGAAGGTTAAAAGAAACAAATCCAGATATTCAGGTTGTTTGTATTGAATTTGATGAATGGCCAGGAGTTGAAGGACTTAAGCCTCTCAGTGAAGGTCATATTATTCCAGAAATTTTGGATAAAACCATCATAGATAGAATGCTTGAAATAGATGTTATTGAAGCATATGAAGTTTCGAAAGTTTTGGCTCGCCAGGGAATATTTGTAGGTCAGTCTTGTGGAGCCTATCTGTTAGGGGCTAAAAATTTAGCTGAAGAGTTAAAAACTGGACATATAGTGACAGTATTTAATGACATAGGCGAAAGATATTTTTCTACTTCAATGTGGGACTAATTTAAACGTCTAGATTTGTCACTTCCAAAGCATGAGTTTCTATGAATTCTCTTCTAGGTGGAACCTCATCACCCATTAACATTTCGAAATCATTGGCTGCATTATTTTTATCAGCTACTTCGACTCTAAGTAGAGTTCTCGTTTCGGGATTCATAGTAGTTTCCCAAAGCTGTTCAGCATTCATTTCTCCAAGACCTTTGTATCTTTGGATATTAACGTTTCTTTTACCATCTAATTGTTCTAGTATTTCTTCTCTTTGCTCGTCTGAATAAACATATTGTTCTTGTTTTCCTGATCCGATTTTGTACAACGGAGGTTGAGCAATATATAAATGACCATTAGTGACTAATTCAGTCATATGATTGAAAAAGAAAGTTAGTAAAAGCGTTCGTATATGTGATCCATCTACATCAGCATCAGCCATGATAATGACTCTATGGTATCTGAGCTTTTCTATATCAAAATCTTCTCCTAATCCTGCACCTAATGCAGTAATCATGGCACGAATAGCATCATGTTGAACTATTTTGTCATCTCGAGATTTTTGAACATTAAGAATTTTCCCCCAAAGAGGTAATATAGCCTGAGTTTTTCTGTCTCTACCCATTTTTGCAGTACCGCCAGCAGAGTCTCCCTCAACCAAATAAATTTCACAATATTCAGGATTTTTTTCAGAACAGTCAGCTAATTTACCAGGTAATCCGCCTCCATCCATTGCATTCTTTCTAATGATTAGATCTCGTGCTTTTCTAGCAGCTTCCCTAGCTCTTTGGGAAGTCATGCATTTTTCAACGATGGTTTTTGCTTCTTTTGGATTATCTTCAAGGAAAGTTTTTAGAGATTCGCCTAAAACTGTTTCTACTTGAGTTCTAGCTTCAGGGTTACCTAATTTGTTTTTAGTTTGACCTTCAAACTGAGGTTCTTGGATTTTAAGACTGATTACAGCAGTTAAGCCTTCTCTAGTGTCTTCACCAGCTAGATTTGGTTCACTATCTTTCAAGAATTTTTCTTTTCTAGCATAGTCATTGATTGCTCTGGTGAGAGCAGACCTAAATCCAGTAACGTGAGTACCACCATCTTCTGTATTAATACAGTTGGCGAAAGCGTATACGGATTCTGTATATGTTTCGTTATATTGGAGGGCTATTTCAACATTTGTGCCATCAATAGGCTTTTCTACATAGATAGGATCTTCATGAATAACGTTTCTTTTTTGGTTTAACCCTCTTACAAAACTTGAAATTCCACCATCGAAATAAAAAGTTAGTTCATGGTTCGGCCATTTTGAAGTATGCCAATCACTTTTAAATGTGATTTGTAATCCTTTGTTAAGATATGCCATCTCTCTAAATCTATTCATTAGAATATTAAAGTCGTAAACTAATTCACCGAATATGTCGGTGTCTGGCATGAATAAGACAGTGGTACCAGTAATTCTGCCTTCTGGAGCCACTTCTGTTGTGATTTCTGTTTGAGTTATTCCTCTGGAGTATGTTTGAGTGTAAATATTTCCATCTCGTACCACTTCAGCTTGTAATGAGGAAGAAAGAGCGTTAACTACAGAAGCTCCAACTCCGTGTAATCCACCAGAAACCGCATAAGCTTTTCCCCCAAACTTTCCACCAGCATGTAAAACTGTCATTACTGTTTCTAGAGCTGTTAAACCTGTTTGGGATTGTATGTCTACAGGAATACCTCTTCCATTGTCCTGAACTAAGACAGAGCCGTCTTTTTGGATGGTAATTGATACTTCGGTACAGAATCCTCCCATAAATTCGTCCACGCTGTTATCTACTATTTCATAAATTAGGTGATGTAATCCTCTTTGGTCTGTACTACCGATGTACATACCCGGTCGTTTACGAACAGCCTCCATTCCTTCCAGTACTTGTATATCATCCGCGGAATATTGCTCGTTATTTTCGTCCTTAAGGGTGGCCATAAGATTTCTCCTAAATAGAAAGTTTCATCATAAAATTTTTATGAGTAATAGTTGCGATAAAAAAGGGGGGAGTTTGCTTTAGTAAACTGTTTCAAGTTTACTGAAATAAATAAAGTAAATTCTTGTAAAATTCCAAGCTTTTTCACGATCCATATTGTACCATTTTTACTTGGTTTTTCTCAATATGTTGTGTTCCTATTTTATGCGTAATTTTATTTTGATTTAAATAGGGATTTTGAGCGGAAAATAATTGGCAATAAAATCATTGATAATAATGCTAATCCATCATTTCCGGGACTGTTACAACTTCCACTGGTACTCGGTGCTTCTTCGGGGGTTGAATCCATACCTATTGCACGACCAGAACTTCGACTAAAGAAAGACGACCACCTGGATCTTCTAGTTGGTGTAGGTGTTGGTCGGACTTCCGTTTTTGTATCTAAAGATTTCTTAATTTGAGATCTTTGTGGCACTGCAATTCTTGTATTTGGAGTAGGAGTAGCTTTAATTTGAGATCTTTGTGGCATTGTTAATCTATATTTTGGAGTAGCAGTAGGTTTTGCAACTTTAGTTTTGGGAACAGGTGTTTCTTTTACTTCGGGTTTTGAGTTTTCTTTAGATTGCTTGTTTGTTTCTGTAGTAATTTTTTCTTCGACCATTATTTTAATAGTCTTACCAGAAGTAGATTTATTCAAAGTGTTGTCTGCTGTTAGAGCAATTTCTTCATCTAAGTTAATTTGAAACGCTTGAGGTGCGAGAGATTTGTTAAATGTGTTATCTGCTGTTAGAGCAATTTCTTCATCTAAGTTAATTTGAAACGTTTGAGGTGCAAGAGATTTGTTAAAAGTGTTGTCTGCTGTTAGAGCAATTTCTTCATTAATGTTGATTTCCACAGTTGGATCAGAAGCATATGTTTTTGTTGGACACAGAAACATGAATGAGAAAACTAAGATAAAAATTATTGAACTTTTAATTTTTAGCATCTAATTTTTAAAATATATTAGTTTGGTTAAATGAAAATCTTACTGTAATCTCTATAGTGTCTCCTGGAGATACTGAGATACTATTCATCCCCAAGACTTTAACAGTTAGTTTTTGTAATGTGCACTCGTCTTTACCTAAACAATTTAATCCTCCTCTGAAGTTCCATGGATTCTTAGGTATTCCTTTGTTTAACTCAACATAAGTATAGACTGAGTCTATTTGATCTTCAGTATCACCAATATATTCGCATGTGGTTGTTACAGATATAGCAGCACCTTGTGAGTCGTCCATGGAATATGTTGGAATTAGAGTGTTCCAATTGGCATTAGAAACGCTCCCTTGCATGTTCCAGCTAGGTTTGCTAGTAGTATTTGCACAAACTTTACTGAGGTCTTCAGGTCCTACATTATAATTTACCTGACTGTAAAACAAGGGTAATGGGACGGGTGGTGATTTTACAGAAGTTTCACCAGATAATAGCGCTGTTAGAACCCATGCTCCTGGTGTAGTTAATGCATTTTTAAAAGCAAACACTTCACTAGATCCGTCAGGGTCTATGATTTTAACTTCCCAGTCTCCATGAACATTTATTCCTTCATTACCCATGTTTTGAGATTGGGTCATGTCTGAATCGTTATTTAAGGTAGCCCATGCAGAAATAGCTAATAGAATTACAAATCCACTGACAAATAAAGTTTTCATTATTTCACCTCGCTGATCATTGTAATTGAATATTATTTATTATCTAGGGTGATTCTACCTATTAAGTAAAATTTGCATACAAATGTTATAGTTTATCGGCAGCCAATCAACTGATGGTGAGCAGTTTTTCATTTATTGTTCTATTGCTTTGCCATCGAATTTAGGTAAGTAATGAGAATTGGAATAAATAAATTTCAGAAAATGAAAAATAATGGTGAGTTAATCCCCATGGTCACCGCATATGACTACACATCTGCTGTATTGTCCGAGCAAGCTGACATTCCCTTGATATTAGTAGGTGATAGTTTAGGCATGGTAGTTATGGGATTAGATAGTACTATCCCAGTAACTCTTGAAAACATGATTCATCATACCCAAATGGTGGTTAGGGCTACAGAAAAAAGCCATATCGTCTCTGATTTACCATTTATGTCTTATCAAATCAGTCCTGAGCAAGCTATAGAAAATGCCGGACGTTTAATTAAAGAATCAGGTTGCCAATCTGTCAAACTAGAAGGTGGTTCAGCTGTTAAGTCATCCATTAAGAAAATTGTAGATGCTGGAATTCCAGTTATGGGACATTTGGGTCTAACTCCACAATCTATCAATCAATTTGGTGGATTTAAAGTACAAGGAAAAACAACAAAATCAGCACAACATTTAATTGATGAAGCTTTAATTGTTCAGGAAGCTGGTGCATATTCGCTAGTTTTGGAATTAGTTCCTGAGGAATTATCTCAAATCATTACTGAAAAATTAGATATTCCTACTATAGGAATCGGAGCTGGTAAATCCTGTGATGGCCAAGTACAGGTTTTTCATGATTTATTAGGTTTATATACGGAATTTTCTCCCAAACATGCTAAAAAATATGCTGATGTTGCTAGTCTTATGAAGAAATCTTTACAAGATTATGTGACTGAAGTGAAATCAGGTGAATTTCCAGATGAAATTCATATGTCTCACGCTGATTTATCTGATTTAAATTAGGTTAAAAATGCAAATCATAGAATCTATAGAAGATTTTAGGAAAATTTCTCATAAAAAAGAGACTAAAGTCGGCTTAGTTCCAACTATGGGCGCCCTACATGAAGGGCACTTAAGTTTAGTTCGAGCAGCTAGAAGAGAAAACGACATCGTTTTAGTCACAATTTTTGTTAATCCGACTCAATTTGGACCTGAAGAAGACTTTTTACAATATCCTAGAAATATTGAAAGAGATTTGGATTTTTTAAAAAAAGAAGGTGTTGATCTTGTTTTAATTCCTACTGTAGATGACATGTACCCTGATGGATTCTCCACTACAGTAAATGTTGGAAAATTATCAGAAAAATTTGAAGGACAATTTCGCCCAGGTCACTTTAATGGAGTAGCTACAGTAGTTACTAAATTACTGTCTATTTGTCGACCAACTATTGCTTATTTTGGTGCTAAAGATGCACAACAATGTGCGGTCATAACGAAAATTAATAAAGAACTAAATTTAGGTGTCGAAATCTCTATTCAACCTACTATTAGGGATGAAAATGGACTAGCTTTGAGTAGTAGAAACTATTATTTGTCAGGTTCAGAAAAATCTACTGCTAATTTGATATTTCATACTTTGGATGAGATGAGCAAATCTTGGAAGAACGGGAATAAGAATTCGAAAATATTGATTGATCAAGCTATATCGACCCTACAGTCTGATCAATCAATTAAATTAAATTATTTAGCTATAGTTGATTCTGAACATTTTGAGGAAGTTGATACTCCTAAGTATGATGATTTGATTATTATAGCTGTCAAAATAGGGTCTACTCGTCTTATAGATAATATAACCTTAACTTAAGATTAAATTTTATTAATCGATTTAGGTGTAATCTGTAATAAAGGTGGGATTATGAATATTTTATTAACCAATGATGACGGAATTCACTCTGAAGGTTTATGGGCTATTGCTGAAACCCTTTCAGATATTGGGTCCGTAACTATAGTTGTTCCAGATAGAGATCAGAGTGGAATGGGGTCGTCTACTACGCTGTTAACTCCTTTAACAATACAAAAAAATCCTAGTCGTGTTTCGAAAATAACTGAAGTTTATACCGTTGATGGTCGCCCAGGTGATTGTGTGATTGTGGGGAAGGAAGTGTTGATGAACGATAATATAGATTTGGTTGTTTCGGGAATAAATCAGGGAGCTAATTTGGGTTTAGATGTCTTTAATTCTGGTACTTTTGGCGCAGCTCTGCATGGATATTTTCGATCGATTAATTCTATTGCAGTTTCAGTTAAATATGATGAAAGGGGAGTGATTAATTTCCCAAGTGCTAAAGTTGGAGCCCATATAGCAAAATATGTATTGGATTTAAATCCCGAAAATAAACTTCTATTAAATATTAATCTGCCACCTTGCCAACTTGATGAAATTCAAGGAGTAGAAATGACCACTTTAGGTGGGAGGGCTTTTGCTGAGAATGTAGAAGAAATTCAAAATGGTAGAAGAACACATTATTGGATTAAACATAATCGGGAAGTTGAAATGAAATGGCCAAAAGGTTGTGATGTTGATGCTATCAATAGGGACTGTATTTCAATTACATCTGTTTATCCCTATTTGCCTGAAAATAATTCAGATTTAGATAAACATCAAATATTATCTGAATTAGAAAATCTGATTAAGTAATTTCATAAAAATGCTGTAGTTTTAAATTGATTTAATGATCTTTTGATATGAACATATCAAAAGATCAAATGAAATTATTTCCTGAAGACTCAAAAATTGTTAATAAACTGCCATTTTTTTATGGTTGGGTGATTGTTTTTGTTTCAGGAATAATTCTTTTTTGTTCTGCACCCGGCCAGACATATGTGAATTCTGTTTTTTTAGAACCGATGCTTAATGAGCTTGATTGGTCGAGGACTACATATTCTGCTACTTATACTATGGGCTCTTTAACAGCGGCCGTAATGATGATAATAGTTGGAAGGGTGTTAGATAAATTTGGGTATAGATTAATACTATCAATTTTATGTATTTTGATGGGATTATCTACATTATGGATGAGTAATGTGGATTCAATTTATAAATTATTTATAGCTTTTGCTCTGCTAAGAACTATTGGGCAAGGATCTTTTCAATTAGTTTCAACGAATTTAGTTTCAACTTGGTTTATTAAAAGAAGAGGATTTGCCACAGGTATTTCTTCATTAGGACAAGGCGCTAGTATGTTTGTTTTTCCTTTACTAGCACATTTGTTGATTCAAAATTTTGGATGGAGATCATCTTGGCAAATTTTGGGAATTATAGTGTTGGGAATATTGTTACCTCTAGCTATATTTTTTGTGAAAGACAGCCCTGAAAAAGTAGGATTGCTACCAGATGGTGTCCAAAAAGACGAAACAGATCTTGATGAAGAAATTACAAATGAAATTAATTTTACTTTTGGAGAAGCGATTGTTACCAAAACTTTTTGGTTTTTAGTATTTTCTGTTGTTGCCACCCCTTTAATAATTACAGGTTTACATTTTCATCATGTGTCAATTTTAGCTACAAAAGGACTTGGATCTGGGTTTGCTGCTTTTACAATGAGTTTATTTGGTCCAACTGCTTTAATTTCAAATTTCTTTTGTGGGTATTTGGCAGATAAAATACCTAACAGATTTTTGATGGCTTGTGGTCAGATATCTTTAATATTAACCATGTTATGGTTAGTAACAATTTCTGAAACATGGCAAGCTGTTATTTATGTTTCTATGGCTTCACTTAGTATGTCTTTAGTTCACACAAGTTATACAGTTATTTGGGCAAATTATTATGGTCGCAAACATTTAGGAAGTATCAGAGGGTTTTCTTCTTCAGCCACTGTAGGGTTTTCTGCTCTAGGCGCATTACCATTTGGGATCATTTACGATAGAACACAATCATATGACCAAGCATTGTATTATTTAATATTAATTCCGATATTTTGTTGTATTTGTAGCTTAATGGCTACAAAGCCATCTAAACGATTGGTTATAGAAAAGTAAAGATATCTTTTAATACAGAGATTAAATCACCCATAGCATAATTGTCTAAAAATTTATTCCAATGAAGAATCCATTCTTGAGCTAATTTTAGAATTGTTACTAGAATCAGGATGAAAATCATGTGTTTAAATTTTAATAATGTGTGTTTAAATTTAAGTTGATAAAAACAAACACCAACAAACCAAAATTCAAAAATATTAGGGAAATAAAATAGAAAAATTCTGCTATCAGTTACTTCGTATAAAATTAATCCCATTAATCTGAAAAGAAATAAAAAAATAGAAATATTTCTTTCTAATTTTGACCATCTTAATGAAACTACTAGAAAGGTCAGCATGTAAGAAAAATCAAGAATCTTATCTAATTTTTGATAACTTTGAACTCCTCCAAGATCTAGATTTCCTATAATAAATAAATCTGAAAGATCAATTAATATTGCAAATATCGATCCAAAAAACGGGAAAAAAAGTACTGGAATTGCTCCTGAAAGCCTAACAGTAATTACAATTATTTCTTCTATCGTCATTAAACAAGATTACTAAATTTAGATTTAGATGTTTTGATAGGCCCAGTCTTTTAATAAATGGTGAGCAATAGCTATTTTCATTGGTACACGAAGATTTTCACTTTTCCCTTCTAGAGCTAAAAGAACTTCTTCTCGGGTAAACCACTTAACATCAGTCATTTCTTCAGTATCCATATTGATGTTTGTAGAAGCAGCTTCAGCGTGGCATCCGATCATAATTGAATAAGGAAGTGGCCAAGGTTGAGAAGAGTGATATTTGACATTTTTAACTTCAATTCCAGCTTCTTCCATAACTTCTCGTGCTACAGCTTCTTCTATTGATTCTCCTTGGTCCATAAATCCGGCTAAAGCTGAGTATGTATTTGTACTTCTCAGCCTACCTTGAGATTGCCCTAATAAGCATTTGTCACCATCATAAACGACTACAATTATTACAGGATCTGTTCTGGGGAAATGGTCAGTAGAACATTTATCACAGTGTCTTACTTGACCACCTCTTTTCATTTCAGTTTTATATCCACAAGATGAACAATAAGCATATTTGTCATGCCAGTTCATTTGAATCCTAGCTTGAGCAGCAATTCCTGAGTCTTCAGATTGTAAAAGTTCTCCGCAGGTTCTGATGTCAGTGAATCTATAACTTGGATTAGTTTTTAAAAGTTGTTGATCAGGAAATTGATCTTGGGTTACTGAAACTGCAAAGTGATAAATACCATCTAAAATACCTAAGAAAATTGAAGGACTGTTAACATCTTTTTGATCTAATTCTTCTCTAGTAAGCCAAACTAGTTTAGAAGATGAAGTATCGATTAATAGGTTTAAGTCTCTCATCACAATAAATAAACTATTTTGATCAGAGCTTTTTTGGTTAATTAATTCTTCATCTCTTCTTTCTACTTCTCCTCTATTCAGAGGGTTCCTAGAAAAGACGTGTCCATATCCTTGTACACTCATTAAATGACCATGCTCATTGGATTTTCTAGTAGTGCTTTAACTTCCACTAAAAATTCTGCACCCTCTGCACCATCTACTATTCTGTGATCGGCAGAAATTGTTCCAACCATAGTTTGTCCTATTACTATTTCTCCATTTTTTACTACAGGTTTTTCGGTTACTGTTCCTACAGCTAAAACGGCCGATTGAGGTGGGTGGATTATGGCAACAAAGCTTGTCACGTCATACATCCCTAAGTTGCTGATTGCAAACGTTCCTCCGGTATACTCCTGTGGGCTCAGTGTTCCATTAGAAGATCTTTGAGCTAAATCTTTGACCATTTGAGAAAGTTGTCTGAGAGATTTGTTACCACAATCTAAAATTGCAGGAACAATTAATCCTTCATCATCAGAAATTGCAATTGCAATATTGATATCATCGTTATAAACAATCCCATCTTCGTGATAATAAGCATTAAATTTTGGAAATTTTTTAAGTGTCTCTATAGTTGCTTTCACAATTAAATCATTAACGGTGATTTTTACTCCTTCTGGAGCAAGTTGTTCGTTAATTTGTTTTCTTAAGGCCATTGATTTTGTCATATCAATTTCAGCTGAAACATAAAAATGAGGTTTTTCTGATTTGCTTTTTACTGTAACCCTAGCAATTTGTTGTCTCATTCTACTGAGCGGCTGTTTTTCGCCAGAAACAATAGGACTTGACGCCTCTGAAGAAGGTTGGGGTTTACTTTCAGGTATTTGTTGAATTGGCGAGCTATTGGTAGAAATATTTTCATTGTTAGTATCTTCGAAGTTTTCTACATCCGTTTTAGTGATTCTTCCATTTGGTCCTGATCCTGAGATTTTGGATAAGGAGATTCCCATTTCTTCAGCCAATTTTCTTGCTATTGGAGATGCAATGATTGTTGTACTTTCGGGAGTACTTGGAGGTTGTTGGGCAGGTTGTTTATCTTCTACTTGAACTTTTTCAGTGGGTTGGGTTTCTTGATTACCTGAGTTTTGATCGATTTGTGGTGGCTCTGTAATGGTAAACTCTTCTCCTTCAGCACCAACTACAGCAATTGTTTGACCTACAGGAATTACTGATCCTTCACTGGCTAATATTTTTAATATCGTTCCTTCTGTTTCTGTTTCAAATTCGACCACAGCTTTATCGGTTTCTATTTCAGCTACAGGTGCGTTTCTTTTTACGGTTTCACCCTCTTGCACAAGCCATTTGACTACTGTTCCTTCTTCCATGTCATATCCCATTTGGGGCATTCTAAGTTCTATAGCCATAACTTACTCCTACTATAAACCGAAATTGTACTTAACTTGATCAAATATCCATGTAGCTTTGGGGATCATCAATTGTTCTAAATTTTTTGCATATGGAGCTGGTACATCAGGGCCATTAATTCTTAAAACTGGACCGTCTAGATAGTCAAAAGCAGCTTCTTGAAGATCGCTAGCAATTGTTCCAGAAAATCCTCCTGTTTTCCAGGTTTCTTCTATCACTACAGCTCTACTGGTTTTTTTCACAGAATTAACAAGAGTTTCTAGGTCTAGAGGAGACAATGTTCTTAAATCAATTACCTCAGCAGAAATATTGTTTTTGTAAAACATTTCTGCTGCCTCTTCAGCTACTTTTACCATTCCAGAGTAAGCTATAAGTGTTACATCTGAACCTTCTTTGGCTATCCTGGCTTTTCCTAATGGTATTTCATAATACTCATCTGGAACTTCACCTCTTACTCTATAGAGCATTGCATGTTCTGCAAATATTACTGGGTTATTGTCCTTTCTACTTGCTCTAAATAAGCCTAAAGCATCGTAAGGAGTTGAGGGCACTACAACTCTTAATCCTGGAACAGAAGCGTACCAGTTTTCAAAACTTTGTGAGTGAGTTGCTGCAAGTTGTCCGCCACCTCCCGTGACAGTTCTTAAAATTAAAGGGACTTGAAATTGTCCATTGGACATATAGCTCAACTTAGCTGCGTGATTGACTATTTGATCAATTGCAACAAGTGTGAAGTTAATCGTCATCACTTCTATTATGGGCCTCATTCCTATCATCGCTGCGCCTGCACCTGCGCCTACAAAAACTGACTCAGATATAGGTGTATCGCGAACTCTTTCCTCCCCATATTCTTCTAGGAATCCCTTGGTGACGGCATAAGCGCCTCCATAAGCTCCAATATCTTCGCCCATTAAGAACACTCTATCGTCTTGATCTAAGGCTTCTCTGAGAGCTTTTGACATCGCGTCTCGTAATATCATTTCACTCATTGTTTGATTCCTCTTCAGGTTGTGCGTAAATGTGAGAATATAGTTCTATTTCTTCAGGTTCAGGGCTAGATTCTGCAAAGTCTCTTATATCGTCAATCTGATGATCAATTGCCTCATCAATGTTAGAAATTTCTTCACTTGTTGCTAAATTAGCACTAAATAAACTTTCTTTAAATATCTCTATAGGGTCTCTGCTTCTATTTTCTTCTACCTCTTCATTATCTCTGTAGTTTGAGGGGTCAGCTACAGAATGCCCATGAAACCTATATGCCATTGATTCAATAAAAATAGGTGTTTGGTCTCTGCGAACTTTTTCTATCCCTTCAATTACAGTGTCTCTTACTTCAATTAAATTCATCCCATCTATCTGAACTGCGGGGATTAAATAAGGTTCTGCAGCTTTGTAAATATCTGGTCCTCCAGCTCTAGATCGATTGACCTGAGTTCCCATTCCATATAAATTGTTTTCAAGCATGAAAACAATTGGAAGTTTCCATAGGGAAGCTAAATTCATAGCTTCATGGAATTCTCCTTCATTTACTGCACCATCACCAAAAAAACACATTAC
>QCNV01000007.1 GCA_003213095.1 SAR202 cluster bacterium AG-426-M11
TATATTTCTCGAGCCATTTTACTCGAGGTCGCAGCAAACATAGCTAAATTTAATATATATTCTGTAAGATGATCTCCGATAGTACGAGCTGGCATAGACATAGAAGTAAAACCTAACTCTTTAGCCATTAAATTTTGTGTTTCTAAACCTTCCATTCCAACTGATGCCATGGTTCCAGCACCACCACCTAGCATAGTAACAAAAACACGATCTTCACAATTTTTAAATCTATGATAATGTCGAATAATTTCATCTATCCAAACGGCTACTTTATATCCAAATGTAGCCGGTACAGCATGTTGACCATGAGTTCTTCCTGGTAATGCATAATGTTTAGTATTTAGTGCCAATTCTGATAAAACACTTAAAAGTTTCAAAATTTTCTCTAAAAATAATTGGTGAAATTGTTTAACTAATAACAACTTACCTGTTTGAGTAATATTTTGAGTTGTAGCGCCCCAATGGATATAGCCACCTGCATCAGGACCACAAACCCTGTCTAATTCCCAAATTAGCGGAACCAAAGGATGGCCTGTTTTATCTAAAGATTGATTAATATTGTCCATATTAAGATTACTAATTTGGGCCATTTGAGAAATTGTATGTGCAGCAGCTTCAGGGATTATATTTTGTTTAGCTTGTGCTCTAGCTAAAGCTGCCTCTACATCAAGATATGCTTGAAATAGTTGCTCACGGGAAAAAAGAGTAGACACTTTTTCTATTTCATTCATTTAATCTCCTTAAATTTGTGCAAATAATGTTGAATTTGATTGGAAAAAATTGTGGAAAGTTTTCAACAGAAATCTTTTACACATTTATAATAGTTTTTCCACTAATCTTCAACAATTTCACATGATAAAATCGATTTAAATCCCCTTATTGTTAAGATTAGTTTCACCAAATTAATCAACCTTATTATGAATTTTATTTTAGAAATATAAATTAATGATAGATCAAGTTTACATAAATATTAAAAGTGGAAACGGTGGAAACGGTGCTATCAGTGGTCGTCATGAAAAGTTTGTACCTAGGGGTGGGCCAGATGGAGGAGATGGAGGAGATGGAGGAGATGTAATTTTTAGAGGTGATACAAACATTAATACTCTTATAGGGTTTAGATATAAAAAAATATTTAAAGCTGAAAATGGGAGTAATGGTGCTAGCGCAAAAAAACATGGTAAAAACGGTAAAAGTGTATATATAGATGTACCAGTTGGTACCCAAATTTCAAATGAAAATAATGAAATTATTGCAGATATCACAGAACATAACCAAGAGGAAATAATTATATTTGGCGGACAAGGTGGTTATGGAAACGTAAAATACACATCTTCTACTAATCAATTTCCAGTAATTGCTCAAAATGGTGAACAAGGGATAGAAATGAATGTGAAATTAGAACTTAAAGTTTTAGCTGATGTTGGAATTATTGGAGCACCAAACGCAGGAAAATCTAGTTTAATATCTTTTCTTACAGCAGCTAAACCTAAAATAGCTAACTACCCTTTTACTACTTTAGAGCCAGTATTGGGAATTTTAGACTATAGAGATGCGGATATGGTTATTGTTGATATTCCTGGTTTAATTGAGGGCGCACATGAAGGAGTTGGATTGGGACATGATTTTTTACGCCATATTGAAAGATGCAAAGTATTAATTCATTTAGTGGATGCTTCTGAAGAAAATCCTAAAAAAGTTTTTCAAAACATCAACACTGAACTAGAACTTTTTAGTAATGAAATAAAAAACAAACCACAAATAATTGTTTTTAACAAAATAGATCTTGATGAAGTTCAGGTTCTTCAAAATGACATTGTTGAAAACATGAAATCTATTACAAATGATATTTATTTCATTTCTGCTATTTCAGGGGAAGGAATTTCTGAAATGATGGATCAAGTAATTATGACATTTGAAAAGTTTAAACTTGCCCAACGTTATGAAGTTAATGACACAAATATTTCTGACGAAAACATTCCAATATTGCAACCTTTACCAAAAAGAAGAGGGGTTTCTGTATACATTGAAGAGGAAGTTTATGTAGTAGATTCCCCAGGGGTAGAAAGAATTGCTACAAGAATTGATTATGAAGATTGGATGGCTAGGATGCAGTTTTATAAACACCTGAAAACTACCGGAGTAGTAAAGGCGTTAGAAGACGCAGGAATTAAATCTGGAGATACTGTAAGAATTGGTGAAGTGGAATGGGACTGGGATTAGTGACCTGCTACATATAAGGTTGTATAATTCTTATTTATTGTGATTAGTGCCGAAGTAGCTCAGTGGTAGAGCAGCTGTTTTGTAAACAGCCGGTCGTCAGTTCGATCCTGACCTTCGGCTCCATTTCATTATTTTAATCTAAGCATCTTTCGTATGCTTTTTTGAGCCTTATTCCCACTTCTTGTAATTGTTTTTTGGATGGTTGCGTAAATGCTAATCTAAAATTGTATTGACCTTGGGATTTATCTAAAAAAAACACCGATCCTGTTGGGAAAACTAAGCCCTCTTCTGCAGCTTTTTGAATTAAAACTTCTGATTTGACTTTGTGGGATTTTAACCATAAAAAATATCCTCCTTTAGGGGGGGTTATTTCTAGGTAATTTCCACAATTTTCTTCAATTGAATTGACCATAATTGAACATTTTTCTTTATAAAGAAGTCTCATGTTTTCAACATGTAAATCCAAAGAACCGTTATTGATAAAGCTTGTTAATGCATAATGAATTAAGGGGCTGTTTCCCATGTCAAATCTAACTTTTGTAAGTATTTGGATGTATTCGTCTCTAGCCTGAATCCAGCCTAATCTTAGTCCTGTTGCAACAACCTTACTAAAACTACACATTCTTATTACGCCAAACCCCATGGATAATGAAAAATATGTTGGAGGTGGAGCTTCATCAAAATAAAGTTCACTGTATGCAGCATCTTCAATAATCAAAATTTTGTTTTCTGCACAGATCCTCAAAATCGATTCTCTGGTTTCAATAGGGGCTACATTTCCCGTTGGGTTATGATAATCAGGAATAGTGTAAAAAAACTTAATTTTTTTGTTCTGTTGTTTGATATTTTCAATTAAATTTTTAAATTCTTTGGCATTTATACCGTCAGATTGGATTGGAATTTCTATTACTTCTGCTAGTGACCCTTGAATACACCTAACAGTCCCTGAGTAACTTGGTGACTCTACAATGACCACATCATTAGGTTCTATAAAAGCATTTAGAATATTTTCTAAACATCCAGAACTACCATTATGAAGAATAATATTGTTTTCGTTTAAACTTGTTTTTTCTATTCTATTTTGTCGATTAGCTATAGCTTTTCTACATTCATCATACCCAAACCATCCTCCATAAGTTAAAGATTCAACAGGAAAATTTTTGATTCCGTTAATCAATCCACTAATTAATTCATCTGTGGGTATTGTGTCATCATCAGGTATTCCTGAAGCTAACACTATAGGATTTGGATGAGACGTTGGAAGTCTCCACATTTTTCCAGCATCTGTGGGATTACCAGGGTCGAGGGTTTTTGCTGCTATAGAAGATAATTCTTCCACAGAAAATTTTCCCCAAATTTGAGACAATGTGCTTTGTATATCCAAAGCCATAATTTTTACCTCTATATCTTTATTAAATCGGTAAATATTAATCAAGGATCGTTTTCATATCAAGAACAAAAATATATTTTAAGAAAAATAAGGCAAAAAAATGAAAATCGGTTTATTAGGTGGAACGTTTGACCCAATTCATTTTGGGCATTTAGATATAGCTAAATATTCATTGGAATATTTAGAACTAGATAAAGTTTTATTTATTCCAGCAGGTCTACCATACCTTAAAGATAATCAAAAGTTATCTTCATCTTTTCATAGATTAAAAATGGTGAAATTAGCTATAGAACAATATCCACAGTTTGAAGTGTCAGATATTGAGATTTTTAGAGAAGGACCCACATATACAATAGATACTATTAATCAACTACAAAGCCCTGATCATGAATTAGTTTTAATTTTTGGGTCTGATGTAATAGCACAAATGAACAAATGGAAAAACTTAGATTTATTATTTGATTCAACTTCTATAGTATTTATTGATAGAGAACCAAAAATACATAAAATTTTTCATAAAAATGTTAAGTTTATAGATGTACCTATTTCCAACATTTCTTCTACAGAAATTAAAAAAAGAATTGCCAATTTTTTGTCTATAGAAGATTATGTACCGAATAATGTTATTAAATACATTCAAACTAACCAGCTATACAGCCAATTTATTTCTGAATAGAAAACTTAATACTTACTAGGAAAACTATGACTGACCAACAAGAACTTTTAGAATTAGCAATTGAAATAAATTCATTACTTTTTGGTAATTTTCAACTATCTTCTGGGGGAACTAGTTCTTATTATTTTGACGGTAGGATCTTAACTTTAAACCCTAAAGGTGCATATTTAACTGCAAAGTGTTTGTTACCAATAATTTTAAACTCAGGTGCAACTTATATAGCTGGACCAACTTTAGGTGCAGATCCTATTGTGTCATCTGTAGCAACAATTAGTTTTTTAAAAAATTCACCAGTTAACGCATTAATAGTTCGCAAAGAACAAAAAGAACACGGAGGGGAAAAAATGATCGAAGGTTCATTTTCCTCAGGTTCTAAAGTAGCAGTTGTAGATGATACTTGTACAAGTGGTTCAAGTTTGTTTCATGCTATTAAAGCTATTGAAAACGAAGGTGGTGAAGTAGTAAAAGTTCTTTCTATTTTAGATAGAAAATCTGGAGGCAGTAAAAAAATCATTGATGATGGTTATGACTTTTTTAGTCTTTTTGTCGCGGATGATAAAGGTCAAATTACTTGCAATCTTTAAAATTTACATCTCACTGGTGGGTTTTTTTAGCTGCTGCCTTGGGCACATTTATAGTTGTAATTGACCAATCTGCTACATCTATAGTTACGCCGAAAATTGCGGTTCAATTTGGAATTGATATTCCTGCTTCTCAGTGGATAACTATAGTGTATATATTGACAGTTAGTGTCCTAATGATTCCTGCAGGTGCTATAGCTGATCAAATTGGACGAAAAAGGGTTTGGTCCATAGGGTTAATTATATTTGCATTATCTTCTGTGCTTACTGCCTTTTCACCAAATTATGTTGTTTTATTAATTGGCAAAATTTTAATGGGACTTGGTGCAGTTGGCGTTCAATCTACCGGTATGGCAATTGTTGTAAATATTTTTCCTGATCATCAAAGGAGTACAGCAACTGGTTTACATATGGGCGTTGTGGGTTTTGGCTCATTGGGTGGCCAGGTTGTAGGAGGAGTGATTGAGAGTGTTTTTAATTGGAGAGCTGTTTTTGTTTTTATGTTTTTGTTTAGTATTCTAGCTACTATTGCTGCTCTGGTCTTTTTAGTAAAAGACTCTAAAGGCTCGATTATTAAAGGCCTAACATCTTTTGATTGGGTAGGAACATTTTTGTTTGGAGCTTTTTTAGTAGTAATGATTCTTACTGTTAACTTTACTAATTCTTTTGGTTGGGCTTCATTTGAAATTATGGTGGGAATGATTTTTTCGATCGTTTTATTAATAGTATTTTTAATCTTAGAAAGTAAATTATCTAATCCAATGTTTTCTCTAAATGTTTTTAGAGCGAGAAATTATTCTTTAGGTTCATTAGCCAGATTGACTTGTTTTATTGCTTCTTCAGCGAGTTTTTTCCTGCTTCCTTTTTATTTGGTTTCAGTTGCTGGATACTCAACTGGTTTTGCTGGAATGTTGTTAGTTCCTAGAGGTTTTTGTTTTATGTTATTTGGACCCATTAGTGGAAGAATTGCTGATTTTACTGGTCCTAGAATTCCTGCGTTGTTTGGAATGTTAATATGTTCTTTTGCGCTATATTTGTATACAAATTTAACTTTAGATACTAGTGTAATGATGATAATTTTTATTACTGTTTTAGAAGGTACTGGTATTTCGTTTTTTTTGGCTCCAAATAGTAGTGCAATTATGGGTAGTGCTGGTAGAGAAAATTATGGATTTGCTTCAGCATTTATGAATTTAACTAGAAATCTTGGACATATTTTTGGTATAGCCTTACCTGCGATTATTGTTTCTTCAATGATGTTGTCTTTAGGATATGACCCCGATTTGTCTGATTCTAAAAAATTAGAAGATTTGGGCCTTAAATTTGCATATATTGATTCTATGAGCAGAGCATTTTTAGTTAGTACATTTATTATGCTTTCTGCAGCAGCTATGTCTGTAGGGGTTACTGCCTCAAGGGTCAAGGCTAACATATGAAACTAATTATTATTAGACATGCTCAATCTATTGGAAATTTAGAAGGTAGATGGCAAGGTCATAAAGAGTTTTCGCTATCTGAGAAAGGTATTCAACAAGCCAAAAAATTACATGATAGTTTTGTTACAAATAATTTTTGTCCGGATTATATTTATAGTAGTCCCTTATCTAGAACCTTATTAACAGCAGAAATTTCCTTTCCAGATAACAGAATAATCAAAATTCCAGATTTAATTGAAAGAGATATTGGGGTTTTTTCTGGTAAAACTTCTTCAGAAATTAAGGAGCAATTTCCTGAATTAGCTGAACAATTCTCAAAACATCAAGACTTAAGTTTAATTCCTGAAACTGAAAATCAGTATGATTTAAGAAAAAGAGCTAATAATGTAATAAATTTTTTAATAAAAGGTCATAATCAATCAGATAATATTGTTGTTTTTTCACATGGTGGGATTATGCGTTATTTAATAGCTGTAATTTTAGGAACTAATCGTATTTGGAAGGTAAAAATTTCTAATACTTCAATTTTTGAATTTGAAATAGATTCTGATAATTGGATGGGGTCTAATAATTTCTCAAACAATTTTGAAATCATTAGATTTTCTGATTTGAAACATCTTGATGTATAGCTTAGATTTGACTCCCTAAATTACTTAGGTCTTTGTCTTCATTTTCTAAATGAGGTGTTTCATTAAATCTTAAAATTCTCCATAGGGTAAGATTATTTTTTTCACGACTGGTGTCATTCCATTTTTCAGGTTCTAATTCAAATTCAAAGATCGCAGTATTTCTAGTGCGTATTCCCCATAATTTTGGAGTTTCAAGAATAGCAGCAACGATATTTCCAATAATTGATGCATGACAAAACATTATTACAATATCTTCTTTGGATGTATGGTTCAGAGCTATGTTGAGGATTTTCACTCCTCTATTTCTTCTTTCTAACTCTGTTTCTGCTCCAGTTACTACATCCCAATTTCGGGTAAATCTAAAACCATCTGCTTCTTGAGGAAATAATTCTTCAATTTCATCCCATGTATGACCTTCAAAATTTCCGGCACTTGTTTCTTTTAATTCGTTTATTATGTTCGGCTTTATATTCCAGTGATCACCTGCAAGGTTAAATGTATCCAATGCTCTTTTTTGAGGGCTAACATATATATGAGTAGGTATAAAATTATTGGTTTTAAACCAGGTTGCTAATTTTTTTGCTTGCTCTATGCCGTTTTCTGTTAAATTTGTTATTTCTAGATCTTGAGACCCTGACCATCTTTGTGCGTCATTAGCAAATGTTTCTCCGTGTCTAACTAGTAAAAGTTTCATGAATTTATTTCTAGCAAAGTATCTTTAATATCTAGAATTTGCTTCTTGATATTATTATCTTTTATTAATAACTCTGTAATTTTAACGCATCCATGTAGTACTGTGGAATGATCTCTATTACCTAAAATTTTTCCTATCGCAGAGAAACTCATGGAAGTTTCTTCTCTTAAAAGGTACATAACTATTTGTCGGGGTATTAGAAGGTTTTTATTTCTTTTTTTGCCTTTGATTTGATCTGGAGTAATGGAAAAATATTCAGAAACAATTTGAATTATCTCTTCACTATTTAATGTTTTTATTGGTTCGCTAATAGCTTCTAAATCATGTGATAAAAAATCTGCAAGTTCATTTGAAGTTGCTTTGTCTTTACTAAATTGAGACCAGGCTGCCACCCTGTTTAATAAACCTTCTAGCTGTCTTATGTTTGAAGATGTTTTTTTAGCCATCATTTCATAAATGTTTTGAGGAAATTGAACTTGTAAAGTTGCAGCTTTTGTTTGGAGTATTGCTACCCTAGTTTCAAAAGAAGGTCTTTGAATATCAGCAGTTAATCCTCCTGAGAGGCGAGAAGTTATTCGCGGTTCTAGTACATTTAATTTGTTGAGTGGCCTATCAAGTGCTACTACAATTTGTTTGTTTTGCATATGAAGTTCGTTAAATGTGTGGAAAAAGCCTTCTTGAGTTTGTTCTTTACCAATTAAAAATTGTAAATCGTCTATTAAAAGAGCGTCGAGGTTGCGAAAATTTTCTCTGAATATTTCTGTAGTTTGATTTTTGATAGCAGAGATATATTGATTTGTGAATTCTTCAGATGTGATGTAAGTGACATTTTTTCCTTGACTTTGTAATGTATGACCGATTGCATGTAATAAGTGAGTTTTACCCAACCCAACTCCGGAATAAAAAACTACAGGATTAAAAGCTTTACCTGGGTAGTCAGTAACGGCTTTGGCTCCTGCAAACGCTAATTGATTGTTGTCACCTACAACAAATGAGTCAAATGTATAGTTTGGGTTGAACGGAATATGTTTTTTGGCAGGGTTTACTGTGTGAATCGGAGTATCAATATTATTAGTATCTTGTACAAGTTCTGTGCCCTGTAGATAATTGATTTTTATTGGTTTTCCTATAACCTCATTAATTTCACGTTCTATTAAACCAGTCATTCTTTCTTGAAGATATTGTGCAGTAAAAGAGCTATTAACTTTAATGTCAATTATCGAGTGCTCTTCGTCATAAAAAATACCAGAAGTGTCTTTGAGCCATGTTTCGAAGCTAGCTTTGGGTATTTTCATTTCAACTTTACCAAGTACAGCTTGCCAAATATTTTGAGCTTTTTTAATCTGGTTTTCGTTCAAAAATATGCCTTCTTTAAAAAATCGAACATATTTTGGATATGACATTTAGTAAAGTCCTGACAATGTTAGGACTAAAATTTTATAAAAATTTATTTATATCTATGTCTGGATAATGCTGGAGAAATTGCAAAGTATTTCATTGTTTTTCTCCAGGTTAATCATTAATATTCAAAAATGTTTCGTGAGTTCTTTTTACACCCGAAAATAAGACGGTGCAAGGGGTTAAGCCGATGATTTGAATGTCAAAATATTTCTAGCTAAAAATCCCATGAATTAAATTTCATGAAATTTACACCACGATTCATCCTAAAACTTGGAGTTTTCTTAAATTATTTATCTATTTAATAAAAATCTTTAAAAATCTGAAAATTTAAAGTAATGAAACTTTAGTGTTTTTGAATATATAATTTTATTATGAGATATATCAATTTATATAAAATATTTTTAATCGTTTTACTTAATTTAATATTTTTAATTGCTTGTGAAAACTCTACTGACGCTAATGGTACAAGCTCTGACTTGACCTCTCAATCAGTCAAGCCCGTTAATACTTCTATACCTTTGGTAGTAGTTTCAGAATCTCTTACTACTATTCAAGCTGTAGGCTTATTAACTCCGTCAGTTGTACAAATTTCTACAGAGCAATTATCTTTAGGTAGTTTTAATCAGGTGATCCCAAGATCGGGTGTTGGGTCAGGAATTATTTTAGATACCCAAGGCCACATTTTGACAAATAATCACGTTGTTGAAGGTAGAAATTCTATAGATGTTACTTTAAGTGATGGTAGATCTTTTGAGGCTACATTAGTCGGGAGTGACCCTAGAACTGATTTAGCTGTAATAAAAATTACATCAGAAAGTTTGGTGCCAGCTAAATTGGGAAATTCTGAAAACTTGTTAGTTGGTGAAGATGTAATAGCTGTTGGTCATGCTTTAGCTTTAAAAGGGGGGCCAACAGTCAGTAAGGGAGTGATCAGTGCCCTTGAAAGAACTATTGATTTAGACGCTCAAACTTCAATGGTAGATTTGATTCAAACAGACGCATCAATTAATCCGGGAAATAGTGGTGGTCCTTTATCAAATCTTGCAGGTGAAGTTATAGGGATTAATACTGCAATAATAGATGATTCAAATGGTATAGGGTTTGCAATAAATATTGATGACGCAAAAATCGTTTCTGACCAATTAGTAAAAAAAGGTGAGGTTCAAAGAGGCTTTATAGGAATTTCTCCTTTTAATGTAACAAAAGCATTAAAAGAACAGCTTGAACTTCCTGTTGAAGAAGGTGTAGTGATAGGAAGAGTGATTCCCGAATTTCCAGCCTCTCAATCCGGAATGCAGGTAGAAGACGTGATTATTAAACTTAATCAAGTTGACATTACAAATGCTGGGGACTTATCAAAATTTTTGATTTCAAATGCTCCCGGCACAAAAATTCTTGTCACTTTTTATAGAAAAAGCGAATTGATGCAACTAGAGTTAACTTTATCTGATGCTCCTTAATTCTTGTATATAATTTACATATGAAGATATCGATGAGCTATATATTTTTATTAGTTTTTTTCTTAATAGGTTGTTCTGAAAATTTTCAAGATATAGAACCACAAGAGCTTAGAGTAATTTCTTTAAATAAAGAAATTATGTGTCCTGTATGTCCTGGAGAGTCTATTGATCAGTCACAAAATGATTTGGCAGTACAGATGAGATTCATTGTGAGTAAATTAGTAGATGAAGGTAAATCAGACGAAGAAATTAAAGAATATTTTGTTCAAAGGTATGGTGAAGTAGTTTTAATGGAGCCTTCGAGAAACGGCTTAGGCTTGATTGCTTGGACGGTTCCATGGATTGCTTTTATATTTACAATTTTCATGGTTGTATTTTTTATTAGAAAAATGAGTTCTACAAATCATTCAAGGGAAGTTGAGTAAGTTTTGGTAGAAATTGGTCAAATATCTTTAATAACATCGTTTATTGTGGTTACCTATACTTCAATTATTGGTTTTGCTGGTGGAATTTTGAATGGAAGAGATTTGGCACAAAGTGCACGATGGGGATTTTATTCTATTCCAATTTTATTGATAGTGGCGACAATTACTTTAATTTATTCTTTTGTTACCAATGATTTTTCTGTGAAATATGTTGCTGAAAATAGCAATTTAGCTATGCCCAGTGCCTATGCTTGGGTTGCATTTTACTCAGGAAATGAAGGTTCGTTGTTGTATATTGCAGCAGCTTTTTCTATTATGTCATCCCTGTCAGTTTTAATTTTAAACAAGAAGCTTCCCTATACAGCTCCATACGCTTTAGGTGTAATGTCATTAGTGTTAATGTTTTTTATTGCAGTTCTTTTATTTTTGGCTAATCCATTAGAACAACTGCCTATTGTTCCTGATGACGGAAAAGGCATTAATCCTTTATTAATTCATTTTGGAATGTTTATTCATCCGCCATTTCAAATGTTGGGCTTAATATCAGTAGCAATTCCTTTTTCTGTTTGTATTGCTACTTTACTTTCTGGTAGAGGATCTAGGGATGAATGGGTTGATCAAGGAAGATTGTGGGGCATGATTTCATGGTTATTGTTGACTATAGGATTAATTTTAGGTGGATGGTGGGCGTATACAATTTTAGGATGGGGAGGATATTGGGCTTGGGATCCTGTTGAAAATTCAGCTCTGATGCCATGGTTGGCTATGACTGCTTTTGTTCATTCAATTATGGTTCAAAAAAGAAGAGGCTTGTTTAGAATGTGGAACATGATTCTTATAATTACTGCTTTCACCATGGCTCAATTAGGAATGTTTATTAATAGAGGCGGACCTGTACCTTCAGTTCATTCATTTGCAGAATCCACTATGGGTTGGGTTTTTCTCGGCGTAATGGCTGTAACATTATTTTTATCCATCATAATTTTTGTATTTAGATTTGATACTTTGAAAAGTAGAGGTGTTCTTGAATCTCCAATTTCTAGAGAAGCTGTTTTTTTGTCTCAAAATGCTTTATTTCTTTTAATTGCTTTTGTTACTTTGTGGGGAACCATTTTTCCTATATTTTCTGAAACATTTGACGAGACTACTATGACGATAGGCCAACCTTTTTTTAATAAAGTTAATGGCCCTCTAATGCTTTTATTGATATTTTTAATGGGAATTGGGCCTTTGTTACCGTGGAGAAAAGCATCATTAGCTTCAGTATTAAAAATGCTGACATTTCCTTTGATATTAAGCGCATTAATTATTTTAGTATGTCTGATATTGGGATTGACAAAAATTTGGGCCATTTTTGGATTTTTCACTTGTGGAATAGCTTTGGGTGGTATTCTTCAAGAATGGTTCCGAGGTACTAAATCTAGAGTTAAAAGAGGAGATAAAATTATACTTTCTTTTATTCGTTTGATTAATTCAAATCGCCCTAGATATGGTGGGTATATAGTTCACGTTTCTATTATTATGCTGGCAATGGGGATTACTGCATCTTCATTTTATGATGTACAAAAAGACGTGGTTATGACGGTAGGTGAAAGTCATTCTATTGGAAACTATACATTTAAGTATTTGGGTGTTTCAGAAGAAATTTTTCCAGATCGTGTTGAAGAAACTGCAAAATTTGAACTTTGGTCAAAAGGTGAGTTTATAGAATATTTATATCCTTACAGGGCATTTTATCCTGAATTTAGGCTTTCAGCTACAAGAGGTGCAATTCATTCAAATTTATTAAGAGATTTTTATTTAGTTCCTTCAGATTTTAAAGAAGATGGCCAAGCTATTTTTAGAGTTTTAATTAACCCAATGGTTTCGTGGATGTGGATTTCGGGCCCTATATTGATTTTTGGAACAATATTATCTTTATCTGTTAGACGAAGTAAAAAAATTAAATTACCAATAGCAAATAATTTATTTGTTTCGAGATCATCATAAATGGTTGTATTAATTTCTTTAATCTTGTCTATATTTCCATTTGTTTTAATTATTTTTCCATTAATTCGTAAATATTCTGTATCGGAATTTATTCCCCAAGATGAATCATCGTTGTTTTCTGATTTGGAAAGAAGATGGGATTCGGCTATAGAGGGATTAAGAAGTACGGAATTAGAACGAATGGTTGGAAATTTGCATGATCAGGATTATGACTGGTTAAAAAACATTCATATTTATGAAGCAGCTTTAGTATTAAAAGCATTAGATCTTTCTGAAATTGAACAAAATCAATTAATTGATGAAGTCAGAAATGAAGTTTTTAGATCGGTTTTAATTACTCAAGACAAATTATATCTAAAGGCTAAAGAATGAAATTTTTAATTTTAATAAGTTTAGGGTTTTTATTTTTCCCTTTTTCATTTGTTTATTCTGATCAAAGTGAACTTACCATTTCAGGGCAATTAATTAACCTAACTAGTGATGAAAGCCCTGTTTCTGGGATTGAAATTACTTTACACATTAGTTCATTACAAAAAGGTACTCAAACTCATTTGGCAATAACTAATGAAAAAGGTGAATTTAAATTTACGGAAATTATGTTTTTAGAAAATTCTTTATATGGGGTATCTGTGATTTATCAAGATGCGATATATGTTTCTTCCGTAGATTTTGATCAAAAAGTTCCTGCAGACATCAAAATCAATGTTTATGACTCATCAAGCTCTGATAATTTTATAAGTATTCAAAATGCTTCTATGGTTTTTGATAATTTTAATGAAGATTTACAAACTATATCTGTTTTAGAAGTGATTACTGTTTTGAATGATTCAAATTTAGCTTATGTTCCTGGTGAAGGACCTATGGAATTGTTACGGTTTGGACTTCCTGAGGGTGCTAAAAATTTAAATGTGGACACAAATATATTCGAATCAAATTACGTACAAGTGGACAGAGGCTTTGCATTAATAGCTTCAGTTCTCCCTGGAAGTCATGAAATAACATATTCTTATGAAATTCCTTATGAAAACTCTAATTTTAAATATATAAAAAATTGGAGATATGGTGCTAAAAATCTTCGAATTATTATGCCTTCAGGAGATATTTTATTTAATACCAATTTCCCAGATTCTATTTCAAATAAAGAAATTGGAGGAAGAATTTATTCAGTTCAAGAAACACAAAATGTTTCTAAGGGTTTTCAAGCAGTTATAGAAATTAATAATTTGCCTGAACTCAATTGGTATAAAAAAATTACTCAAGATTTTGATTCTGTTAAATTTGAATATTCAGCTCCAATCGCTTTGTCTTTAGTACTTTTGATTGTGGGAATTTGGGGCATTACTAATACATTAAAATTCCGCAAAAGATCGAATCTTTGGTTTCCTGGATCTAGTGAAAAACAAGTACTGGAAGATATGATTTCAGAATTAGAAATTAAACATGATTCAGGAAATGTGTCTGATGATTATTATTTTTCTAGAAAAAACGATTTATTAATCAGACAATCTACCATTAATGAAACTGAATAATGCCATAAATTGACTAGATAGAATTTAAAGAATCGTGTAAATTTAATTAAAATTAATTAATTAGAGATGCGTAATGATTGATTCTATGATTTTGACTGGTTCATGCCCCAGATGTGGTGTGGGAACTCTGACTAATGATGAAGATATGTTTGGTGTTCGCATCGTGTGTGTAAATTGTGGCCACAATCGAGATTTAGGTAGATTGCCTTTAAAAGTTCATAATATCCGCGAAATTGTACTTGCATATTTAGAACAAGAAAAAAATGCCAAAATCAAGCAGAGAATAGCCTCTTACCCTCCTTCAACATTTGGGTAAATTTTTGTTTTCCTACCCGTTATATACTGATTCAAGAGTTATAAGTTTTTATGACAAAATTAACCTACCTAGACTTTTATATTATGATCAAATTTCATCACTAACCACTTCTACTTCTAAAACTTTGGTGATTGGTTCTAATAACACTGTTTTTGTTGAATCTTTAAAACAATCATTTTCTGAAATTATAGTGATTGATGAAATAGCGGATTTACATTATCAAACAGATAAATTTTCCTTAATAATTTTTTCAGATTTTTCTTTTATGAATATTTTGGATGCTGAAAATCAACGAGAAGCTTTTAGAATATTGTTAGAAAAATTGGAACATAATGGTGAAATAATTTTAAATCTCGAGCTTTTTAATGGGGATAAATTTTTAGAAGACCCATCGATCAGTTCTTTTGTATGTCAAACAGAAATCGATAATGAAATATTTATGTTTTTTACTAGGCAAGAATATGATTATTTTTCTCAAATTTTGTATCAGAATTTCACTTTAGAAATTTTAAATTTGTCAGGTGAACTAAAAAACACTTTAAAATTTGACCAAGAAATTAGATACACTTTTTTACCCGAAATTAAGCATTTGTTTAAGTTGGTTGGCCTTGAAATCAAACAAATTTATTCTAGTTTTGACGGATCTCAATTATTAGAAAATAGTGATGAAGCAGTATTTGTTTTAGGTAAATAATTTTTGTTATTTAGTTTTGTTCCAGACAATTAGATGAAATCTACATTATTAGATAATGATTATAATATGAAACCGCGCCCATACAATAGAAAATTTTAATCTGTAGTTACTATTAATCTGTGTGGTGACTTATTGTCTAACTCTAGGGAAATAATGACATCCATGATCATCATAACAGTCTGCAGCTATAGCCACGGAATGATTTGGTCCCACTTCTTTGTAACCTATAGTCTGACCTGAATTCTCAGGATCAGGACATAGTCTTTCATAGCTACAACAAGACGGAGGATTGATTGGGGAAGGCACTTCTCCCTGCAAAATATTTTCTTCTTTATTGCTATCAGGGTGATAGGGTAAAGCAGCTCCAATTAACGCCTGAGTATATGGATGAGTAGGGTTATCAAACAGGTCGTCTGTATCGGCTGTTTCGACCATTTTACCTAAGTACATTACACCCATTTTGTCACACATATAGCGAACTGTAGCCAAATGGTGTGCGATTAAAAGGTATGTTAATCCGTATTCTTTTTGTAAATCCATAAGAAGGTTCATGATTTGAGCTCTAATAGATACATCAAGTGCAGAAACTGGTTCATCTAAAACAATTAGTTTTGGGCTAAGAGCTAAAGCTCTAGCAACACCAATTCTTTGTCTTTGTCCACCAGAAAATTCGTGAGGATATAGACCAGCTTGGTACGAGTGTAGTCCTACTTGTTCTATTATTTCTCCAACCTTAGTTTTTCTTTCACCTTTTGTAAGATTAGTGTTAACTTCAAGTGGCTCTGCAATAATGTTTTCTACTCGCATTCTTGGATTAAGTGAAGCCCAAGGATCCTGAAATACCGCTTGAACTTTAGATTTATATTCTTTTTGAGCGCCGCTTTTTTTATCTAAAGCATTTCTACCTTGAAAAATTATTTCTCCGTCGGTAGGATCTTCTAGCTGTAAAATCATTTTTGCTGTAGTAGATTTTCCGCATCCTGATTCACCAACTAAGCCATATGTTGTACCTTCTTCAATTGTTAAGTTGATTCCGTCAACAGCTTTTAAATATTGATGCCCACCAGTTAAAAAATTACCTCCAACCGGAAAATGCTTTTTTAAATTTTTTAGCTCTAAAAGAGCTCCGTTTTCACTAGTCATTTTTTGAGTTCTCCTTAGTCTAAGTCTCTAGGAAACCAGCCTGGACATGAACTGTCTTCGGCGCACTTAGCAACCCAGTGGTCTTTTTTATGCTCTACCAAAACAGGAGCAGGTGCATCACAAGTTTGACAAAGTGTGGGTTTGCTTAGAATTGGAGGGTTACCTGGGATTGCATATAATCGATCAACGTTTTCCTCCATTTTAGGTACAGAAGCAATTAATGCTTGTGTATATGGGTGTTGAGGGTTGTTGAATATCTCTCTTACATCTGCCTGTTCAACAATTTTACCTGCATACATTACTGCAACTCTGTCACACATTTTTGCTACTACACCAAAGTCGTGAGTGATGAAAATAATTCCTACACCAGTTTCTTCTTGTAGTTCATTTAATAGGTTCAAATACTGTGCTTGAATAGTTGCATCTAATGAGGTTGTAGGCTCGTCTGCAATAAGAACTACAGGGTTACAAGAAATTCCAATAGCTCCAACTACACGTTGCCTCATACCGCCTGACAATTGATGGGGGTAGTCTTTCATTCTAGTGTCTGCGGCTGGAATTCGAACTTTTTTAAGCATTTCGATTACTGTGTCTTTAAGAGTGTTCCCTTTCAGACCTTCATGAATTCCAAGTGCTTCTCCCACTTGATCTTCGATATCGAATACAGGGTTCAAAGCTGTCATAGGGTCTTGCAAAATCATTGCAAGCTTATCACCTCTGACCTTTTCCATTTCTTTGTCAGATAATTTTAGTAAGTCTTGACCTTCAAGAAGAACTTCTCCTCCTACAATGTGGCCAGGAGGGGATGGAACTAATCGCATTAATGAAGTTACAGTAACTGATTTTCCAGATCCTGATTCCCCGACTATTCCTAAGGTTTCACCTTTTTTTAGTTTAAAGCTGATCCCATCAACAGCTTTGACAGTTCCCCATTTTGAAACAAAATATGTCTGTAAATCATTTACTTCTAATACATATTCGTTGTCATTATTATCTTTATTTGTTTGCTCAGAAGATGTTTCTGTAGCCATTGGTTTCTCCTATTAACAATTAAACACCCATTTTTTGAGTGTGTCTGCGAGTCTGCCAACTATAAACAACCAAGTATAAAAAGGCAAGGAAAACTCATTAAATTAAAAAATATTGTACTAATAACGTCCCACAGTATCTGTTTTTGTGATACTAATCATGCTAATATCGGGGGTTGTAATACTGTTTTTCTTGGTGTATTCTGTGCGCGCTTCAGATATATATCTGATTTTTAAATGAGTTTATAGTAATACTATAAGGTGAATGAATAATGATTTATTATAAAGAATGCATAAAGTGTGGCGGAGATATGCACATTAGGCAGGATACATATGGGGAATTCAAGGAATGCGTTCAATGTGGCAAGGTAATTGATTTAAGTGAGATTCCTGTTACTGTGTCTAGTGCTACTGCAGAAGCAACAAAATCGAATGAAGCTGCATAATTAGAAAAATATTAGTTTGCCCACATAACATAGATTATTTACAATGCTGTTCTTTAAAAATTTAAGGAGCGCATATGACACAAGTTACTCATAACTTTAATTTTGTAATTTACAGGGTAGAGGATCGGATTGCTAGAATTACACTTAACAATCCTGAAAAACGTAATGCTTTATCTTTTCCTATGAGAGATGAATTCGTACAAGCCCTTAAATTGGCTGAATCTGATGATAGTGTATCTTTAGTCTTGATTGATGGTGCAGGATCCTCTTTTTGTTCTGGATATGATTTGTCACCTAGAGACCCAAAATATACCAAAAATGGTTGGGTAAGTTCAGAACATTTTGACAACTGGACAGATCAATTTGCTAGAAGTTGCGCAAGAGATTGGTTAACTATTTGGGATTTAATGAAACCCGTGGTAGCTATGGTACATGGTCATTGTGTTGCTGGAGGAACAGAAATTATGTCGATGGTTGATATTTGTTTTGTAGCTGACGACGCTCGAATTGGATACCCTCCCATGAGAGGAATGACTACTCCTGATACTTTGTATTTTCCTTGGAAAATGTCAATGGCTAGAGCTAAATATCTTCAATTAACAGGAAATTCTGTTACAGGAAAAGAAGCCGCTGAAATGGGTTGGGTAGCAAAATCATTTCCTGCAGAATCTTTATATGAAGATGTGATGAGAGAATTGCGTCCTATGTCTAAAATTGCACCTGATTTGCTTTCAGCAAATAAACAATCTCTTAATCAAGCATATGAAATTATGGGATTTAAAACAGCTATATCTATGGGATGGCAATGGCATTTGATGTCAGGTCATGTTAGACCTGGTGCTAAAGAATTTGGTGAAAAAATGAGTGAAGGAGGATTGCGTAATGCCTTAGATTGGAGAGATGGAGCATTTAGAGAAGAAGGATTTGTTTAGTTTCAATTGACTATAATTCTGTAGAACAATACAATCAAAGTATAAATATTTAAGGAATTTTATGACTTTAAAATCTAAGCCTGATCCTTTGACAATTAAAATTAGTGACGAAGCATCCCTTCATGTTAAGGAGTTTGCTGAATCTGAAGGAAAAGATTCTGCCGATTTGCGAGTTGGAGTAAAAGGTGGAGGGTGTTCTGGGCTGACTTATGTTCTTGAAATTGTTACAGATGGTCCAAAAGAATCTGATAAAGTGATTGAAGATAATGGGGTAAGAATTTTTGTAGATAAAAAATCTTATGTTTTTCTAGCAGGAACCGTTTTAGATTACTCTGGTGGCTTAAATGGTAAAGGGTTTGTGTTTAACAATCCTAATGCCAAAACTAGTTGTGGGTGCGGTACATCCTTTAGCGTTTAAGGCTATTTCTAGTGAATTCTCCTTCATTTATTGATTTAACCTCTACCAATGCAAGACTTATGCTTTGTGGTGAAGACAAAGTTGATTTACTTGATCGGCTAAGTACAAATGATATCTCTGTCTTAAAGGAACACGGACAAGGTTTGTCTACTGTGTTGACAACCAATAAAGGAAGAATCATCGATTTAATTAAAATATATTTTTTTGAAGATCATTTGCTTCTTGTTTCAGATATGCAATCAATTAGTAAGATTTCAGAGTGGATCGAATTCTATACAATTATGGAAGATGTTACTCAAATTGATGTTTCTGATGAAACTTTTCAAATTAGAATATTTACTGACGACATCAATCGTATTTTTCCACAAAAATACGATTGTGAAATTGATAATTTTTTTGTAACCGTCATAGATGGTGTGAGTGTTTCTGTTACTCGTAACAAAATGAATACAAAACAGTGTTTTGATATATTTGGAAACAAAAAGCACAAAAACACAATTATTGAATTTCTTAATAATTTTGCGATGCAATTAGAATCAAGTCAGTTTGAAAATCTTAGGATTTTAGTTGGTTATCCCAAGTTTGGTAACGAGCTAACTGAAGAATTTAATCCTTTAGAGGCTCTTTTGTATGATCATATTAGTTTTAATAAAGGCTGTTATATAGGTCAAGAAGTTGTAGCTAGATTAAATACTTATAACAAAGTTCAACGTCAAATGGTTCAGATTTCTTCTAATCATGATCTAGATATTGGTGAAATAGAATTTGAAGGGCAAACTGTGGGCACTATTACTTCTGTAATGAAAAATAATGGTATTGCTTACATTAATAAAAAAATCTTAGAAAAAACTTCACAAGTTCAATTTGGTTCATTCGATGCTGAGATACATCTTATATAAATTTGATTTTATATGAGTATATTGAGAGTAATTTTAGGAGATCAACTTACAGACTCTATATCTAGTTTGGAAGGTTGTGATAAAACTCGAGATACAATTTTGATGTCAGAAGTTGTTGAGGAAGCTACTTTTATTCCCCATCATAAAAAAAAATTGACTTTTATTTTTTCAGCAATGAGACATTTTTCTTTAGAGCTAAAAAATCAAGGTTTTAATGTTGTTTATAACAAGTTAAACGACCCTAATAATTCTGGTTCGTTGACAGGTGAAATTCTTCGATTAATTAAAAATTATTCATTTGAGAAAATTTTAATCACTTCACCTAGCGAATTTCGTGTTTTACAAGAAATTGAGTTATTGGGTGAAAAAATTGAAATCCCCTTGGAAATATTGAGAGACTCTAGATATTTTGTAAATATTCATGATTTTAAAAAATGGTCTGAAAATAAAAAACAACTGAGAATGGAAAATTTTTATCGTGATCAACGTAAAAAAAATTTTATACTAATGAATGGATTTAACCCTATTGGGGGACAATGGAATTTTGATTCATATAATAGAAAATCATTTGATTTTGAATCCAAAATTCCACAGCCTTTTATAAATCCTCCAGATGAAATTACTAATGAAGTAATGAAAATGGTTTCTGACACTTTTCCTGAACATTTTGGTGATATAGAGCCATTTAATTTTGCTGTTAATAGAAGCCAAGCTTTAGAGGCTTTTAAGTTATTTATAGATAATAGACTTTTTTACTTTGGGGATTTTCAAGACGCTATGGTGCAAGGAGAGCCATGGATGTTTCATTCGCATATAAGTTTTTATTTGAATATTGGATTATTGTTACCAAAAGAATGTGTGAGTGAAGCAGAAAAAGCTTATTTTGAGGGTAAAGCACCATTAAATTCTGTTGAAGGGTTTATTCGCCAAGTTTTGGGTTGGAGAGAATTTATAAGAGGGATTTATTGGCTAAAAATGCCTGAATATTTGGAAAATAATTTTTTTGAAGCATCACGGAATTTACCTCAAATGTATTGGACAGGAGAAACAAAAATGAACTGCTTGTCTCAATGTATTAATGAAACAAAAGAAAATGCATATGCTCACCATATTCAACGATTGATGGTTTTGGGAAATTTTGCATTGATTGCTGGAATAGATCCCAAACAAGTTAATAACTGGTTTTATGTGGTTTATGCTGATGCTTATGAATGGGTCGAGTTACCTAACGTATCAGGTATGATTTTATTTGCTGACGGTGGATTAGTATCATCTAAGCCTTATGCTTCTACAGGAAGTTATATCAATAAAATGTCTAATTATTGTGAAAGTTGTGAATATAAGGTTGCAATTAAGAATGGTTCTGATGCATGCCCATTTAATTATTTATATTGGGATTTTTTACAAAGGAACCGAGAAAAATTATCTTCTAATTTTAGAATGAGCATGATGTATAAAACATATGATCGTATGGACAGTGCAAAAAAACAGAATATTAGAGATGATAGTGAAAAATTTTTAAATAGTTTAGGTAATTAAAGTTGATGAGTTAATGTAACTCCCCCATCTACAATGATAATCTGACCTTTGATCATTTCTGCTTCTTTAGAACACAAAAAAGTTACAACGTTAGCTAAATCTTCAGCAGTCATTTGCCTACTTCCAAAAGTATTTTGACCAGCTTTGACCATATTTTGTTTATTGGGAAAAGATTTGAATGCGTCGGTTTCAATAAATCCACCAGAAACTGCATTTACGTTAATTCCTTTACTGGATAACTCTACTGCTAGATATCTTGTTAAGGCCTCCAAAGCTGCTTTTGAAGTACCAACTGAAAAATAATAAGGTAGAACTTTTCGAGATCCTTCAGATGTAATATTAATTATTGAACTACCTTTTGGCATAATTTCTGATGCTTTGATTGCACATAGCCATGGTGCCTTAGCGTTTATATTCATTGTCCAATCCCAATGTTTTGGTTCAAGTTCTGTAGATTGTTTTTGAACTCCTGAGGCTGCGTTATTAATTAATATGTCGATAGAGTCAAACTCATTTTTAATTTGGGTGAAAAGAAAATTTATTTTTTCCTCATCACCTAAATGAGCTTTAATTTTTTTGCACTTAACTCCTAAAGATGTGATTTGATCGAAAGTCTCCAAGGCTGCTTGATGGTTTCTAAGGTAGTTGAATATTATATTTGCACCTTGGTTGGCAAATTTTAAGGCAATAGCTTTCCCTATTCCTCTAGAACCACCAGTAATTAATACAGTTTTATTTTCAAATTTGTTCATAAGAATTAAATTGCCATTCCACCATCGATACTGATAGTTTGACCGGTAATATATCTCGCACTGTTACTTGCTAGATACCCCACCATATTAGAAATATCTTCAACATCTCCAAATTTTTGCATTGGAATCCAACTCATTATTGCTTCTTTTTGTTTATCTGATAAAACTTCTACAGTGTCGGTATTTATATATCCCGGTGTAATGGTGTTAACTGTTATATTTCTAGTTGCAACTTCTTTTGCAAGAGCAAAAGTAAACCCATTAATTGCTGCTTTAGAGGCACTATAATTGGTTTGTCCAACGTTTCCTCTTAGCCCGACAACAGAACCTATATTAATGATTCTGCCCCATTTAGATTTAAACATTAATTTGATTGCAGCTCGGGAACAGTAAAATGTTCCGTTTAAATTCGTATCAATTACGTTTGCCCAGGCATCATCAGACATTCTAAGTAATAATCCATCATGAATTATTCCAGCGTTATTAACTAGAATATCAATTTTTTCAAATTTATTAGTTACTTCAGAAATCATTAAATCAACCTCATCTAATTTGCCGACATTTGCTTGTGTGGCAATAGAATCTACCCCTAGTGATTTGATTTGTTTGACTGTATCTAATGCTTCATTTTTAGATGAGTAATAATTTACCGCTACATTCGCACCCATAGAAGCAAGTTTTAAAGCCGAAGCTTTACCAATTCCTTTGCTAGCTCCTGTAACTAAAGCTGTTTTACCTTGTAATTCTAAATCAGACAATTTTTCTCCTAATATTTTAATTTGAAATGGTAGACATGATGTCAGGGGTTTGATTGTTCATTTCTTCAATTAATTTTGTATTAATACACATTAGTGCTAAATCTACAGCTCTATCAACTGTTTTAGCAGATGAACTTCCGTGTCCAATAATACTGACTCCGTTTACGCCAAATACAGGCCCACCACCTCTAGAATCCACTATGTTATTTTTTTGGGAAAATTCATTTAATAATCTTTCAAGATCTTGATTGTTCATATGATTTGAAAGAGTCTCTTTTAACTGTTTCGCAAATCCTCGACCAAATCCTTCTACTAGTTTTAAAATTACATTACCCACAAATCCGTCACAAACTACTACGTCTGCTCTTCCTGTTAGTAAATCATTTCCTTCTACATTTCCAATAAAATTCAAGCCACTTTTATGAAATAATTTTGTAGTTTCTTTTACTAACCCGTTTCCTTTTCCTTCTTCAGACCCAACACTTAAAATACCAATTTTTGGAGACTCTATACCTAATAATACTTGACTAAAAACTGATCCCAAAACCCCAAAACCTACTAAGTTTGAAGGTTTGCAATCTATGTTAGATCCTAAATCTAAGATTACTTGGTTAGGTGCAGAGCCTATAATTGGACCGCCTATTGCAGGCCTCTCAATTCCGTTGATTGTTCCTAAAATTACCACTGCTGCAGCCATAGTGGCCCCACTTGATCCCATGGAAATTATGGCGTCAGCCATACCAGTTTTCACTAAATTAGTAGCAACTAAAATTGAAGATTTAGGCTTTTGCCTTAAAGCTAAAGCAGGAGATTCATGATCGTGGATAATTCCTTCAGATGGGATAATTTTTATTGGCAAACCTTCAGTTTCATATTTACTGAGTTCCTTTTTTAAAATTTCTTCATCTCCTACTAATAAGATTTGTGATGCCCCTCTTTTTGCCGCCAAAATTGCTCCTTCTACAGGAACTTGTGGTGCGAAATCTCCACCCATTCCATCTATTGCAATTTTGAGATTGTTTGTTGTGTTCAATTTACTCTCCATTTGTAATTGTTACCGTAGTTTCACCAGAAATAGCTATTTGATCGTGATGGTTTTTAACTGTGATATTGCATTTAATTAATCTGCCTTCTGAAACTTCTTCAGTTTTTTTTATTGTTCCTTCAGTGGTAATTTCGTCATTGGGGAAAATTGGCAATTTAAATTTGATTTTCATATTACCGTTTTTAGACCAATTTTCGCCAAAATTTTTGTACATTAATTCAGAAATTGATGAAGCTATCATCATTCCGTGAGCAATATTATTTTTAAATTGAGATTTAAGTCCAAATTCTTTATCAATGTGAATAGGATTGAAATCTCCTGATGCTTCAGCATAATCTTTAATTAAATCTAAAGTGATAGATTTTTTTATAGGAATAAGCTCATTTTTTCTAGTCATTTTCATTCTCTACAGGGATCATAATTGTGCTTTTTCCCGTCATGATGATTGGTTGTTGTTTTGTGCTTGTTTCTAATTTAATTACCAGAAATCTCCATCCAGCTCTTACGTTGTTTGAAATAATCGTGGCTTTGCAATTGATGATTTCATTTTTATGAATTGCCGAAAAATAATCGAATTCTTGGTTTAAATGTACTGTTCCCCCTGGAATGTTCAAATCATTGAGTACTCCTCTAATACTCAGAGCAGAAATTGCCATGGGTGGAACTAAGTTGTTGTAAACAGAGTCGTCTTTGACTGATTCAGTATATTTGTTGATAAAGTCTTGGGAAATCTCATATTGATTCTCAGAAATTATATTTTCGGGTTGAAGTTGGGAATAATCCACTTTATTTTCTCAAATTGTTTTTTGATAATTGATTATAGTATGTAACACCATGCCTTCAATCATTATGGTTAATTGTATTACAATCCACTGAACACATTTATAGGAATTGTTTTTTGATAGATATAGAAATTGTACGTAATAATCCTGAAATTTTACTTTCTTCTGGGCAAATGAGAGGCCAATCTTTTCCAATCGAACAATTGGTTGATTTGGATCAAACTAAAAGATCCAAAATTGTTTCTGTTGATGCTTTAAGGGCTAAAAGAAATTCAGTTTCAAAACAATTAAGTTCCGTTAAAGACAAACCACAAGAATTGATTGAAGAAATGAGAGATGTAGGTAGCCAGATAAAAGTTTTAGAAGACGAAATTAAAAATGTTTCAGATAATTTATCTGAAATTATGTTAAATATACCTAATATCCCTCATAGTTCTGTGCCCCTAGGAAATGACGAAACATCAAATCAAGTAATTCGAACTGTTGGGGACCCCCGTGACTTTACTTTTACTCCTAAACCTCATTGGGAGATAGCTTCTGATTTAGGGATTTTAGATCTGGAAAGTGGGGTGAAATTATCACAATCTAGGTTTTATGTTTTAAAGGGTAAAGGTGCAACTTTACAGAGAAGTTTAATTAATTGGATGTTAAATACTCAAATTTCACAAAATAATTATGAAGAAATTTTTCTACCCTATTTGGTTAATAGAGAAACTGTAATTGGATCTAGCCATCTTCCACATTTTGAAGAAAATATGTACCACGATCTTGAAGATGATCTGTTTTTAGTGCCGACTGCAGAAGCTCCAATCACAGGATTATTTAGAGATTCAATTCTTTCTATTGATGATTTGCCAAAAAAATTTGTTGCACATACACCTTGTTGGAGAAGAGAAAAGTTTTCTGCAGGAAAAGATACGAGAGGAATTAAAAGGGTTCATCAATTTGATAAAGTTGAAATGTATAAATTTGTTAAACCTGAGGATTCATTTTCTGAACTAGAAAAATTGGTTGCAGATGCTGAGAAAATTGCTAGAGAGCTTAAAATTTCGCATAGGGTTTTAGAACTTTGTACTGGTGATTTGGGCTTTGCTGCTGCAAAAAGTTATGATATTGAATTATGGAGTCCTGGGTCAAAGGAATGGCTGGAGGTTTCTTCGTGTTCAAATTGTACGGATTTTCAATCAAGAAGATCAGCTATTCGGTATAGAAATGATGAAGGAAAAATTAACTTAGTTCATACTCTAAATGGGTCTGGGCTAGCTGTGCCGAGAGTGTTGATTGCAATTTTAGAAAACTATCAACAATCTGATGGATCAGTTATTATCCCTGAAGTTTTAGTTCCATATACAGGATTTGATTTAATTAAATGATAGGAGATAGCTATGCACGTAGTGGGAAAAGATGATATAGAACCGGATGACGCTTCTAATGCCCCTTTATTTTATGGGGGGAAAGTTACAAGGCAACCATTAGTTGGGGATCCAGAAACAGAACAATATAGTTTTGCTTGGGTTAAATTTTATGACGGAGCTAAAAATTATTTTCATACACATACAAGCGATCAAATTTTATTTGCGACTCACGGAAAAGGGATTGTAGCTAACGAGCAAACTGAAGTAGAGATGCAAGAAGGAGATACTGCTTTTATTCCTGCAGGTGAAAAACATTGGCATGGTGCATCTGATGGAGAAGATTTTTTCCATATTTCACTTACTAGACCTGATAGTGTGACTGAAAATTTCGGACCTGAAAAATAAGGAAATAATATGTTTGCTGCAAGAATTACCGCACCCAAAAAGTTTGAAATTGAGGATATCGCGATTCCTGAAATTAATGATGGGCAATGTTTAATTAAATTAGAAAATTGGTCTGTATGTGGCAGTGATATACGTCATGGTTATGGGCCTGTTTTTTCTGAAGAGCATTATCCTATGAAACATGGAGGAAATTGTCATGAATGTGCTGGGACAATTGTAGAAAGTAAATCAAATAAATTTAAAGTTGGCCAAAGGGTAATTGTTCTTCCCAGTGCAGAGAGTCATGGGGGATTAGTAGAATATTATCCTGGAGATGAAGGTAAGATGGCATTAATTCCGGATCATGGAGATCTCAGTGAATGGATTTTATGTCAGCCTTCAGGAACAGTTTTATATGCATGCCAACAAATGGGAACCATATTAGGTAAAGATGTAGTGATTTTTGGTCAAGGCAGTATAGGCTTATCTTTTACTGCTATTGTTGCTCGAGCTGGTGCTAGGCGGGTAATAGCTGTTGACCCTTTGGATTATAGGCTTGAATGGGGCAAAAATTTTGGGGCAACACACACAATTAACCCGGATCTAGTAGATTTAGATGAGGCTTTGTCGGAAATCACTGAAGGTAAGTTAGCAGATATTTCTGTAGAAGCTGCAGGATTTCCAGATACATTGAATGCGTCTATTAGAAGTGCGACTAAAGACGGTAAAGTAATCATTTTTGGGATTCAACATGATGGTCCTGATGGAAGATGGACTCCAATAGACACTCAATATTTTTTGAAAAATACTCCTATAATTATTCCTACTCAAGCATCTAGAAGCGGTGACCCCATTGGGCATATTGAACGAATGATTGAATTAAAAGAAAGAGGATGGTGGGATCCCGGAAAAATGAAAACTCATGAAATGAAATTTTCAGATGTCAATTCTGCTTATGATCAATATGAACAATACGAAGATGAAATTATTAAAGTTGTAATGAGTATTTAATAGGAACATTCAAATATGAGATATAGAAAATTAGGAAATACAGGGTTAGATGTTTCTGTAATTGGATTAGGTGCTAATAACTTCGGAGGCCGATTAGATTTTGATCAAACTAAAATAGTATTAGATCAAGTATTAGATGAAGGAATTAATTTAATAGATACTTCCAATAGTTATGGGAATACCCTTTCTGAAGAGTATATAGGCAGAGCTTTGGAGAATCGTAGAGAATCAGTGGTTTTGGCTACTAAAGTTTCTACAAGAATGGGGGAAGGTCCCAACCAAGCTGGAAATTCTAGAAAACATATTATGGATCAAGTTGAAAAAAGTCTGTCTCGTTTAAGAACAGATTATATAGATTTATATCAAATTCACTGGTGGGATCCGTATACACCTGTAGAAGAAACATTGAGAGCTTTGGATGATTTAGTTTCACAAGGAAAAGTCCGTTATTTTGGTTGTTCAAATTTTGATGCTTGGCAAGTGTGTGAATCTGTTTGGACCTCATCATCTTTAGGTATTAACAGTTTTGTTAGTGTTCAGCCTCATTACAGTATGCTTGAGCGTTCAGTTGAAAAAGAATTGATTCCATTTTGTGAAAAGTATGACTTAGGTATTCTTCCTTATTTTCCATTGGCTAATGGCTTTTTAACTGGAAAATATAAAAGAGACCAAGCAATTCCTGACGGGACTAGGTTGCAGTCAGCAGATCGGTTTGAAGTAATGTCAGAGAAGAATTTTGATATTTTGGATAAATTAATAGAATTCAGCTCAGAAAGAGGAAAATCAGTACTCGATTTAGCTTTTGCTTGGCTCCTATGGAATAAAAATATTAGTTCTGTGATAGCTGGTGCTACAAAACCTGAACAAGTTACTTCAAATGCTTCTACATGTGATTGGGATTTGAGTGATGAGGAATACCAAGAAGTAACTGCAATATTAGATTAACTGAGAGCCGCTCCGGTTGCTCCTACGTATAATGAATAAACTGACTTACTAGCGGTAATGAATAATCTATTTTTTTTGATGCCCCCAAATGTTAAGTTTGATGGTTTTTCTGGAAGATGAATTCTTCCAATTAGTGATCCTTTGGGGTTATAAACAGATATTGAATTTGTTCCGTTTTGAGCTGAGCACCAAAGATTTCCATCAGTATCACATCTAATTCCATCTGTACCATCATTTTTAGTATCTATAAATATTTTTCCGTCATTAATCGATTTTCCATCTTCAGATAGGAGATATTCGTAAGTTACCCTAGGGTTTATAGAGCCAGAATCCGCTATATATAGTTTTTTGTAATCGGGAGAAAAACAAAGTCCATTAGGTTTTAATATTTGATCCGTATTCATTCTAGAAATTTCTAGTGTACTTGAATCAATTCTATAAACTCCTGGATCAATTTCGGATTCGGATACATCACCCTCGTAATTACCAAGAATTCCATAATCTGGATCGGTAAACCATACAGACCCGTCTGAATGAACTGTTAAATCATTTGGAGAATTTAACTTTGCATTTTCATAATGATCAGCTAATACAGTTATAGAACCATCATATTCTGTTCGTGTTACTCGTCTAGAAAGATGTTCACAAGTAATTAATCTACCTTGTAAATCTCTTGCATTACCGTTTGCATTATTGGATGGTGATCTAAATGTAGAGAATGTTCCATTATCCTCTTCCCATTTTATAATTCTATTGTTGGGAATATCGCTAAATAATAGATATCTTCCATCTCCAAACCAAGCTGGTCCTTCTGACCATCTGCTTCCTGTGAATATTCTTTCTATATAACCGTTACCTATAACATATTTTTTAAATTCATCAGATATTATTTCTATAGCGGGGTCTGGATAAACTATATTATCTTTTTCCCAGTCTCTATCTAATTTTCTATCCATATTTCACCTATAAATTTTCTTATTAATCTTCATTTGATTTAAATGTATTAGCTTGTTTTCTTTGTTCTCTAACGAATTCTAAAACTGTATTAATGCCATCTGGTGGAGCACCCATTTTAATTGCAGAAATTTTGTCTTTCTCTGATCTTTTTTCATCTCCTATTGCTAGGTATGCGACCGACCTGTTACCTAAAGCATCCGAGTTATTAGGGTTAATTTTTAAAGCATTAGAAAAACTAATTATTGCTTGGTCAAAGCCTCCTAAAGTTAAAAATGCTGTTCCCAAATTATAGTGAATTTCAAAATTGTTCGGATCTTCCCATACAGCTTTTTCGAATTCTTCTATTGCTTCTTCGTGAAGTCCAAGTTTTGCTTTATTAAGTCCTACTTTAAAATGTTCAGAATTCATGACTCAAATTGTTTACCTGTTTTTAAAAATTTTAGCTAATTAGTATTCGGAAATTTGTGTATTCCGGACTATACTATAGGTTAACTATTTTATATGGATTAAAAATGTTTCCTCAAGTGAAAATACAAAAATTTTATTATGGTTGGTTAGTTTTAGCCGTAGGTTTTTTTGTAATAATGTGTGGAATGGGAATCAGGTCGAGTTTTGGTGTTTTTATAACCCCTATGGAAGAAGACTTGAATTGGAATAGAAACACTATTACTAGAGTATTGTCTTTGGGGATTTTTATTGGAGCATTGTCGTTTGTAGTAGTTGGATATCTAAATGACAAATTTGGTGGAAGATTAATTGTAATAGTCTGTTTATCTGTACTTGGTTTAACTACTTTTTTTACTGGTCGAATAAATTCTATTCCATCGTTTGTATTGATTTACGCTTTTATAGGTAGTTTTGCTTCTAGTGGAGTAGGATTTGTAGTTATTCATAGTATCTTATCTAAATGGTTTTCAAGGAGAAGGCCTCTTGCGATTAGTATTTCAGTAGCAGGAGGGTCTATTGGGCCTACTTTATTTGCGCCGTTTTCAGCTTACTTAGTTCAAGCATATGAATGGAGAACAGCTCTTTATATCTTGGGAGCATTTATTATTTTCATTGGTGTTCCCTTAGTCGTAGTTTTTTTGAAAACCCAAAGTTCTAACAATTTACCTGATTTTGAAAAAATTGATGATTCTAAAACATTAAACCCAGAAATGTCTGGAATTTTGTTTACTAATAAATGGACAGATGCTTTGAAATCGTTTCCATTTTGGCAAATATCATTAGCTTATTTAGTATGTGGTATTACTACAAATATTCTTTCAGTACACTTTGTTCCATTTGCGGAAGATCAAGGAATCCCTAAGCTTACCGCTGCATCCATTTTTGGCTTGATGATGGGTCTAAATTCTGTGGGAGTTTTATTAGCTGGCGTTACCGCTATGAAAATCAATCAAAAATTTGTTTTGGGTGCTGCTTACACATTAAGAGGAATAGCTTATTTAATGTTGTTGGGTGTAGGGGGTGAAGTTGGATTGATAATGTTTGCAATATTAGGAGGAATTTCTTGGTTACCTACAGTTTCAATGACATCTTTGTTGTTAGCAGACATTTATGGTGTTAAAAATTTAGGCACAATTAATGGAATGTCCAATATGTATCATCAGATTGGTGGTGCTTTATGTGTTTTTTTGACTGGAGAAATTCAACAAATGACGGGTTCTTACGATATTCCTTTTGTGATAGCTGGCTTTACTTTGATTTTTGCAAGCATTATCTCGTTTAGCATTAGAGAAAAAAGATACTCTTATAAATATAATCCTGTGTTAGCATCCTAAATTATTTAATGATTTAAGGAACTCAGATATGAATAAAGATAAGAATATTCCAGTTGGATTTTCGTTAGAGCAAGGTGATTTAAATAGACCTTCTACGGGTAGGCCTGTAATTTATGCTAATAATGGGATTATATCTAGTGGTCACTATTTAACTTCTATGGCAGGCATGAAAATGTTACTTTCAGGCGGAAATGCTTTTGACGCCTTGGTTTCTTCAACAATTGCAGCTGCTGTAATTGAGCCAATAGCTTCTTACTCTTTAGGTGCTGAGGCTGTATATATGCTTTATGATGCAAAAAATGATGAAATTATTTCTTTGTGTGGACAAGGCACATTATCCTTGCAGGCTACACCTAGTTTTTTCCAAAATAAAGGATTAGAAAATATTCCTACAGGTCCGGGCCAGAATGCCCCACTTTCATTTACTGTCCCTGGTGTAGTTAAATCATCTTTGTCTCTTCTAATGCAATATGGAACTAAATCTGTTGAAGAAGTATTTGCCCCTGCAATTGAATATGCTGATAAAGGTATTCCAAATTATGAGTATATGATTGAAAGGCTGAATTCGGGTGATTCCGTTAAGCAATTTGAGCTTTTTCCTCCAGGTGGAAAAGAGATATTTTTTGATAATGATGAATTGCCGAAACCTGGGACATTATTAGTTCAAAAAGCCCTGGGAAAAGTATTAAAAATGATGGTTGATGCAGAAAATAATGCTATTGGTCATAGAAATGACAGGATTTTGGCTGCTAGCAAATGTTTTTATGAAGATGAACTTGCAGATTTGATTTCAAATGAATCTAAATCCGTAGGTGGAATTTTACAAAAAGAAGATTTGGAAAGTTATTCTGAAAAATATGAAACTCCCATTGATATTTCATTTATGGGACACAAAATTCATAGCCATTCAACTTGGACTCAGGGGCCTGTTTTATTACAGGCATTAAATATTTTGGAAAATTTTGATCTCAAATCCATGGGACATAATTCTTCACAGTATATTCATACAATTGTTGAGGCTTTAAAATTAGCTTTAGCAGATAGAGAAGCTTTTTATGGGGATCCTGATTTTTCTACTATTCCAATTGATGGACTAATTTCGAAAGAATATGCAAAAGAGCGATCAAAAATGATTTCAATGGATAAGGCTTCACCCGGATTACCTGATTATGGAAATCCATGGGCATTTTCAAAATCTGATGGAAAAGTATCTGCTCAGCCTTTTTACGATAAGAGTCTTGAATCTGATAATCAACATGAAGCGGGTACTACGCATATTTCAATAATTGATAGACATGGAAATATGGCGTGCTCTACTCCTAGTGGAGGCGCATTTAATAAATCTGTTTTTTTCTCTGAACTTGGATTTGCTCTGAGCACTAGAAGTGAGATGACTAATTTGGTAGATGGTCATCCGAATGTTGCAGCACCTGGAAAAAGGCCAAGAACAAGCATAATTAATTATATTATTTCAAAAGATGATGTTCCGATCATGACTGTAGGATGTCCGGGAGGAGATGCGCAAACTCAAGGAAATTTACAGATGATTTTGAATACTTTGTTATGGGGTATGAATCCACAAGAGGCTTCAGAAGCTCCAAGGTTTTCTAGTGATAGTGCGCCTAATTCTTTTTATCCTCACACATATTTACCTGGAAATCTTTCTATGGAAGACGGTTTTGCTGAAGAAGTGAAAAGTGAATTAACAAAATTAGGTCACAAAATTACTTATGCTGCTACATGTGGCATGGGGGCCACAGTAGTAAAAAGAGACCCCAGTTCAGGAGTTTTATCAGCAGGTGCTGATCCTAGAAGAGCTTGTTATGCAATAGGGTATTGATGGTTTATGTCAGAGACCTCTAACTATAAAAGAATTGTTGTTAAAGCTGGAACTAGCCTATTAACTGATGGGGGAGATTTCTTAAATTCTAAGATTATTCAGAGTTTGGTATCTCAAATTTCAGAATTACAATCTTCTGGGTATCAAATGGTTTATGTCTCATCTGGTGCTGTGGCTGCAGGAAAAAGTATTTTGAAGTCTTTTTCAATTGATTCAAAAGATTCTGAAAAACAAGTGTTGGCAGCTATAGGTCAGGGTAATTTGATTCATATATATGAAAAATTATTTCTAGATTATTCTATTCCTACAGCTCAAGCCCTACTTTCCAATAGAGATGTTGAAGATCGTTTGGGATATTTGAATATTAGAAACACATTGTTATCGTTGATTGATCATGGAGTGGTTCCTATAGTTAATGAAAATGATGTTGTCGCAATTGATGAATTGTCTGGAGAAGTATTTGGAGATAACGATCACCTTTCTGCTTTAGTAGCTAATATGCTAGATGCCGACTTGTTGATCATATTAGGTAGAGTTGAAGGGATGTTTGATAAAGACCCCAATCTATTTTCTGATGCTAAATTGATTTCTTTTGTAGATTCTTCTGATCAAAATTTGGAATCTTATGCCGGCCCTTCATCTGATTTAATGGGCAGAGGCGGAATGCTTACAAAGTTTGGTGCTGCTAAATTAGCAACAAACTCTGGAGTAGATGTAGTTATTGCAAGCGGTTTGGTGGACTCTGTTATAGAAAAGTTGTCTAAAGGACAAAAAATAGGGTCATTTTTCCCTTCTTCCGTCTCTCATCTTGAAAGTAGAAAACGCTGGATGTTAAGTAATTATGTTAAAGAAGCAAAGATTTTGATAGATGATGGGGCTTTAAAAGCTTTAAAAAACAAGAGCAGTTTGCTTCCTGTTGGTTTATTAGATGTGATAGGTGAATTTACAAGGGGGGAAGTGATTTCAATTACTGATTCTAAAGGTGATTTAATTGGAATGGGAATTACGAATTATGATTCTCAGGATATTAAAAAAATCATTAAGGTAAAATCAGAAAATATAGAGAATGTATTAGGTTATCATTTTGGAAATGAAGTAGTTCATAGAAACAATATGGTGTTGATGTAATGTCTGATTTAAAACTTTTAGGTAAGAATGCAAGATTAGCGTCCAAAGTTATATCTAATTTATCAGCCGAAAAAACAAATTTATTGATTAAAAATATTGCAAAAGAATTAATCAATCAATCTAGTCAAATAATTGATAAAAACAAATTAGATATTGAAGCTGCTCAATCAAAAGGTATGTCAGCAGCCATGATAGATAGATTGGTGCTGAATGAAGAAAGAATCACACAGATTTCTAATGATGCTTTAGCAGTAAGTAAATTAGATGATGTTGTGGGTGAAATTATAGATCATAAAGTTATGGATAATGGGTTAGATGTGAGTAGGATTCGTGTTCCATTGGGTGTAATCGGAGTGATATATGAAAGCCGTCCTAATGTAACTATTGATATAGCTTGTTTATGTATTAAATCTGGAAATGCTGTGATTTTACGTGGTGGTAGTGAATCAATAAATTCAAATTTGATTCTTACTCAAATTATTCAAAAAGTTTTGTCAGACATGAGTCTATCAACAGAGATTGTTCAATTAGTTCAAAGCACTGATAGGTCTTTGATCAATGAAATGCTTCGTCTTGATGAGTGTATAGACTTGATGATTCCTAGAGGGGGCCAAGAGTTGGTTAATATGGTAGCAAAGAATGCCTCTATGCCCTCTATAACTGGAGGTGTGGGAGTTTGTCATACATATATAGATGAGAGTGCGAATTGGAATGATGCAGTAGAAATTGTGAATAATGCTAAAGTGCAAAGACCCTATGTATGCAATGCTATGGATACAGTTTTAATACATTCAAAAATTGCTTCTGATTTGTTGCCGGAAATTGCCAACCGCCTGTCTCAATCAAATGTTGAGTTTCGATGCGATAGCAGGTCATTTGATATATTGAAAAATGTTAAAAACGCTAAAACAACATTAGCATCTGATCAAGATTGGGATACAGAATTTTTAGATTTAATAGCTGGAGTTAAAGTTGTAGACTCTCTTGATATGGCTTTAGACCATATAGATGCTCATGGAACAGGTCATTCTGAAGCGATAATTACTAACAATTCTGATTCAATCTCTAGATTTAGAAACGAAGTTGATGCTAGTGCAGTAATGATTAATTCATCAACTAGATTTAATGATGGTGGTCAATTGGGATTGGGTGCTGAAGTTGCTATTAGTACAAATAAATTACATGCTAGAGGTCCAATGGGGTTAAGGGAATTAATGTCGTATAAGTGGATTGTTCAAGGTGACGGTCAAATTAGAAAATAGTAGTTGAGGTTTAAGTGATAGAAGAAACAGATTTTTTTTCAAAAGATATGGAACGTGAAAATGATCAGTTTGTTGAAGAAAAAATCCTTCAAGGTGCTAATTTTCCCGATTTGCATGAAGTTTCTCATTTAAAAACCAGATCTGATATGGAATCAGGTGTAGGTAAATATGTTGCACCATTGTTATTAGATGAGGCTGTTGAGAAAAACATTCCTACATCAAATGGTAATGTTCCTGTCAGAATGTTTTTACCAAAAGGTCAAATTGAAGGCGTTTATTTACATTTTCATGGGGGTGGTTGGGTAATTGGCACATCTCATATGCAAGATCAGAAATTAAAAGACATTTCTGATGAATGTAATGCGGTTGTGATGAGTGTTGAATATAGGTTGGCTCCTGAACACAGGTACCCTGCAGCACAAGATGACTGTGAGGAGGTTGCGTTGTGGGTAATTAAACACTGTAAAAATGAATTTGGTACAGAAAAAATTGTTGTAGGCGGAGAATCAGCTGGAGCTCATTTATCAACATCAACTTTAATTAGACTTAGAGATAAGCATCAATTTACAGGCTTTAAAGGTGCAAACCTTGTATATGGTGTGTATGACTTATCTATGACTCCGAGCTCTAAGTTATGGGGTAATGAAAAAGGTTTATTAAATACTCCTGGAATGGAATGGTTTATCGATCATTATCTTCAAGATCTAGACAGAACGGATCCAGATATTTCGCCTTTATATTCAGATTTAAGTGATATGCCAAATGCACTGTTTACTGTTGGTACAAGGGATTTGTTACTGGACGATACATTGTTTATGCATTCTAGGTGGGAATTTTCAGGAAATGACGCTACATTGAATGTTTATGCTGGAGCAACACATGGTTTTGATTCATTACCAACTCAATTAGCAATCAATGTTCAGAAAAGGATTAGAAGTTTTATTTCTCAGTGTTTTTCGAGTTAACTATTGTAAAAAATACAATTGCCACCAAGTATCCTATTGCTGAACCCCAAAAGATTGGTTGATAAGTTTTTGTGAAGCTAATTATATACGCTCCAAGTGTAGGGCCTAATCCAACGGCAGCAGTTCTAGAAGGGCCAGTCAATCCTGCAACACTTCCATAAGATTTTCTACTGAAAACAGTACCGTACATCATGCTTCCGAGTACAAGAATTGAACCTGTAATAGTTGTCCAAATGATTGAAAGTATGAAACCCCATGATTCTATGTTTAATTGACTGATTAAAATTGTAGGAATTACGGCCATAGACAAAATTAAAGCGGCTATTCTTTTGGTTGTGAACTTATCTGTTAAATAGCCCCATATTGGGACTGAAATTCCTCCTAATAAGTTTCCTACAGTAAGTGCTATAGCAGCTCTTTGTTGAGATAAACCACCATCTGTTAAAAATGGAACGATTTGGAATAAGAGCATAGTAGTTGACACTCCAGCTATAAATTCACCCAAAAGTATGAACCAAAACGATCGAATTTGTAGAATTTGCTTGAAAGTTAAAATTTGTTCATTTTGATTGTTAATTTTTTTGGCTTCTGAAATTTCTTTATCTCCATCCGGAAATTGACCGATATCTTCAGGCTTTTGTCTAATAATCATAAAAATGGGAATACACAATGGAATTGTAATAAAACCCAATGATCTGTAAGCAAATCTCCAAGAGTATTTTGATGCTAATGTAGTAATAATTTGAAGGTTTATAGATTCTCCAAAAATCCTATTGAAAGTAGTTATTCCCATTGCCAAATTTCGTTGTCGAGAGAAAAAATTTACAGCTATTGTTCTTGGAATTAGGTTTTGTAAACTAGGTCCTGCTATTGCTCTAATAATGATGTAGATTATAAAAAATCCCCATATAGTTTTGATGTTTGCAAGATAGATGGAACCAATGCCTACAATTAGTGCAGCAAGCGGCATAATGAGCCTAGGTCCAAATTTATCTATCATTCTACCTATAGAAATAGCAACAATCCCAGAGGACCAAGTGCCTAATGTTGCTGCCAAAGCTATAGTTTTTCTATCCCAATCCATGTCTTCAACAATAAAGTCTTGGATTCCACCAAAAACTGTTTGAGCAATTCCCGTAGCAACGAATGCCCCTAATCCTGCTATGAACAAAGCTAACCACCCGTAATAAAAAGGAGGGTTGGGGTGCCAGTTATAAAATGATTTCCAATTTTTCATCAGCACATTCTAATACTTCTTCTATGTTAGTATTGCCTTCATTTCAAAAATAAGGAGATGAAAAATATGTCTTATGATTTTATTAAATATGAACCAAGTGATGGGATTGCAAGAGTAACTTTAAATCGCCCAGAAAAATTAAATGCTTTAAGTTTACAATTAAGAGCTGAATTAATAGATTGTTTACATAAAGCCGATGACGATCCTGAGATTAGAGTAATTACTTTAAGAGGTGCAGGTAGGGCATTTTGTGCGGGATATGACGTTACTCCACCACAGACTGATGAAGAACGAGAAACACGAAGCGCTACCAGAGATAACATTAGATCTGACATGCATGGTCTTCAAAAAACAGCAAGAATGATGACATCTATATTTGATTTGAGTAAACCTGTAATAGCTGGAATTCATGGTCACGTGATTGCTGGAGGTACTGACTTAGCATTGCATTGTGATTTAATCATTGCAGCTGATGATGCAAATATTGGCTTTCCTCCTGTAAGAGCTATGGGCACACCTCCAACGCATATGTGGACATATATGGTTGGTCCTCAATTAGCTAAATGGTTTATGTTGACTGGTGAAACGGTTACAGGAAAACAGGCGGCAGATATGGGTCTAGTCTTAAAATCTGTACCTGCTTCTGATTTAGATGATGCAGTTGAAGCTCTTGCAACTCAAATTGCAAAAATTCCATGGGAAATGTTAGCTGCTAATAAGAGTATTGTTAACAAAGCTTTGGATTTAATGGGTAGAAATATGATGCAAGTTATTGCTGCAGAAACTGATGCAGTTTCTCATCAATCTCCCATAGTGAAAGAGTTTAATAGAATTTCTAATGAACAAGGCTTAAAGGCAGCATTAGAAATGAGAGATGCTCCATTTAGATAAATCAGTGCAAACATTTAGATACTCAAAATTTAATTTAGAAGAAGATTCGTCAAATCATTGGCAAGAATTATTTGATGAATTTTCTGAAACTATTTTGGAGTCTGGTGATGTAAATGAAGCTTTGACTGGGGTTTTTCAAAATGGCTTAAATGCTGATGGTGATCAGCCTGTTCTGGGATTAACAGATATGTTTAATGCCATTAAGGAAAATTTAGAAATTTTAAAAAATTTATTGACATCAGAATTGAATTCTATTTCTGAAAAATCACTAGAAGCAAAATTAAACCATCTAAATTTTTCAGAAGATGCACTCAAATTTTTGTCTGAAGCGCTGAAAGAATCAATAACTAAAGATCATATTAATTCTACTGATGTTTCAGAAGATTCTATCGAAAAAATAAAGAGTTCTTTAGATAAATTTGAATCAAACAATAATTTAAAGGACCAACTTGATAAAGCAATTGAAGATAGAAATCTTAATGACATAGATCTTGATTTGGTTGAAGAAATATTGGGCATAGAATTTAGAAAATCTATTGAACAAATTATCAAGATGGTTAACGGATTAGAAGAAGCAGGCTTTTTACAAAAAAATCGTGATAGGTATAAATTAGGAGTTCGTGCAGTTAATCAAATAGCTGAAAATGCTATGAAAGAAATATTCAAACAAATGAAAAAAACTCATTTGGGAGCTCATGATACTTTTGTTAAAGGAGAGTGGGGAGATTTAACTGGACAGTCAGTTTCTTATGAAGACACTGATTCTTTTGAAATTAATTTACAAAAATCATTATTTAATGCTGTTTTACGAGAAGGTCCTTCAGTTCCAGTCAAATTCAAGAAAGAAGATTTTGAGGTAGATGAACATGAGCACCTTACTCAATCCGCTACAGTAGTCATGCTTGATCAAAGTAGGTCTATGGGGATGTTTGGAACATATACATCTGCTAAAAAGGTAGCTTTGGCTCTATATTGGTTGATTAGAACCAAATTTCCTAAAGATAAAATTCATGTTGTTGGATTTTCTGATTATGGAATGGTCATTGAAGGAAAAGATTTGCCTGAATCTACCTGGAATCATTGGGTAGCTGGAACAAATATGCATCATGGTTTTACTTTATCTAGACAAATTTTATCTAGAGAAAAAGTAGCTAATAAACAAATTCTGATGATTACAGATGGTGAGCCAACCGTTCATATGGAGAATGGCAGAGCTTTATTCTCTTATCCTCCGTCACCAAGTACATTAGACGAGACTTTGAAAGAAGTTAAGAGATGTACTAGAGAAGGAATTTTGATAAATACTTTTATGTTAGAAATGAATCATTTTTTGATTGAATTTTTAACTCAGATGACAAAAATTAATAAAGGTAGAACTTTTTATAGTGAGCCCGATCATTTGGGACGTTATGTACTTGTTGATTTTTTGAAATCTAGAGCAAGGAAAGTCTAATAAGTGAAATTACCCTTTTTATTTTTTGTAGAGTATTTTAAATTTTCAAAAAAGTGAGGATTAAATGTTTAGAATCATACTTATTTTGAGTTTAACTATAGTTTTTGTAGCATGTGGAAGTGCCGTGGGGAGAGGAACTGGATTTGATCAATCAAAATCTAGTAGCTCTTTAGCTGTTTCTAGCTTTTCAGGATCAGAACAAGATTTAGATGAGGATTTTGTACGTCAAATCGTAGCGCAAGAACTAAAAATGACTTTGCCCTTGATGTTGGATGATATAGATTCAAGTGTTCAAGAAAAACTAGATGAAATAGACCAAATACTTGATAGTCTTGATCAAAGAGTCCAACAAAGAATGAATGCCTCTGATGAAGCAATACAACAAAGAATGAATGCCTCTGATGAAGCAATACAACAAAGATTAGATGAAATATATAGACAAGTTTCTTTAATTGAGGCTCAAGTTAATGGTACTGATTATGCTCAGAACCCTATTGCTACTACTCGAGTATATACCTGTTTGGAAAATGTTGAATGTTTATCGACATTAGAGTCTTTGGAGTCTTGGGTTGATGCTATGGATTCAAATGATCCTCAAATCATATTTGAATTTGACCAACAAACGTATGAACAAATTTATCTGGATTTGAACAATAATTGGGATTTACCAGTTTGGGATTTGCATGCTCTGCCTGAAAATTTCAGGTCTACCATTTTATATTTAAGGTCTTTGCGACTACTTCCAGATGTATATGAAGTGGAGTGTTACAAAGATGAACCTAGAGAGAATCAATACTGGTCATGCAATAATGCAATAAAAGAACTTTTATATCATTATTTACCATTAGCTAGAGAAGATGAACGGCCAGGAGGGGGTGAGTGGCGACACCAGGAAAGATTTTTGGATTTAATAAATTTTTTGTCAAATTACACCTATTACGGTTTTGAACCATATGGTTATAGTAGGCCTGTAAATCTGTATTCTAATTTAGGATTATCTCTTTCATCCGAGCATAAAATTTTGTTAACAGAATTTGAAGAGATTTCTTATTTAGGGCTATATGATTTGATATTAAATCTTGATGAGCAAATGCCTTAAAAACTTTCTAATCTCATAACGTTGCCGTTTTTTTGATTCTTGGCTAGAATATCGCCTAAAATAGTACATTTAATAAATACATAATATTGATGGATTTCGGAGGTATTTATGAGCTCAAATGATTTGAAATTAAAAGCACATCTTTTAAGAAGGGCTGGATTTGGAGCTTCTCCTAAAGAGTTGGATCAGGTATCTGATAAAAGCTATGAAGATATAGTAGAAGATCTTTTGCATCCTGATAGAGCAGAAGAGATTAATATGGATTATATAAAAAGATACAATCCTGAATTACGGTATCCAGATACACACCCATTACATGCAGGCTTTTGGATTTGGAGGATGATTAATACCAAAAAGCCTTTGGAAGAAAAGATTGCATTATTTTGGCATCATGTTTTTGCTACTGCATGGTACAAAGGTGAGCACACTCCTTCTCAAATAGAGCAAATTGAAACATTTAGAAGAAACGGGTTATCTAATATAAAGCAAATTCTAAATGATTTAGCTAAAGACCCAGCTATGAATTATTGGTTAGATAATTGTGAAAATCACTCCGATCAGCCTAATGAAAATTGGGGCCGAGAGCTTTTAGAATTATTTTCAATGGGTGTAGGGAATTACACTGAAGAAGATATTAAACAAGCTTCAAGAGCTTTCACAGGATGGACTTTTGAGCAACCTTTACCTCTTTATCCATACGGTAACTATGAAACTAAATTTGTTTTTGATGAATCAGACCATGATTTTGGAGAAAAAACATTTTTAGGTAGAACTGGTGACTTTAACGGTGAAGATATTATCGATATTATTTGTGAAGAACGTGCTACAGCCCTATTTATTTGTAGGCATTTGTATAATTTCTTTGTTGAAGACGAACCTCAAATTCCCGCTTGGAGTATTGAGCCTCCACGTAATCCTGAAGCCATTGATCAGATGATTGATGTGTTGATGAGTAATGATGGTGAGATGGTTCCATTGTTAAGATTTGTTTTTAACTCTGAATTTTTTAAAGATTCTATGTATAAAAAAGTTAAAAACCCATGTGAATTAATTGCTGGAACTTTAAAGTTGACAGGCACTTATGGAATTATGCCTAAACAAGGTGAAGAGGTTGGTAAATTATACGGAATAGGCTCTGTAATGGGGCAAGCACTAATGAATCCTCCCACTGTTGAAGGATGGCACACCGGACATGAATGGATAGATGGTGGTACTTTAAATGAAAGAGTTAACTTTGCTGTCAATCAGTTTAATGACATGTCTGTTCCTGGATTATCTGACATTATTTCTCGATTGGGAGATAGGGTGAAGGCTTCTGAATTACTAGATAAATGTTTAGATATTATCGGACCTTTTGAATTAGGAAAACAAGCATATGATGCATTGAGTGAATATGCCGAGGCAGTTGGAGATTTAGATTTAACTAATGAGGCATCAATTGAACAAAATAATGAGTATATTGCTCGAATGGTTCAACTGATTCTTTCGACCAGAGAATATCAATTCGCATAGGAGTAAAGGGGTATAAAATGACAACCGTAACTAAAAAAGACCCAGTATTTGTAGTAGTTCAATTGTCTGGTGGCAATGATTTTATGAATACTTTGGTTCCTTACAGTAATCACAGATATTATGACAATAGAAAATTTTTAAACATTGCTCCTGAGGATGTTCTTCCTTTGGATAATACTCTTGGGTGGCATCCAGAAATGGCCCCATTTAAAGAATTGTATGACAGAGGAATGGTTGCAGTTGTTCAAGGAATTGGTTACCCCGACTCTAACAGAAGCCACTTTAGAGGAATGGATATCATGCATACTTGTACTCCTCATGAAGTATCAACGATTGGTTGGTTGGGAACTGTGATCGAGCAAATGGATCCAGGAAAGGAAAATCCTTTGACTGGGGTTAATTTTGGAGTTGGCCTTCCTCGTGCCATGTCTAAAGCTGGTGTTCCTGTTACTAGTGTTTCAAATTTAGATGAGTATGGATTGATGAGTGGTTTGGCTGCTGAAGATCAACGTGATAAGGCTTTAAAAATATTTAAAGATATGTATGCTCAAGCTATAGGTTCAGGGCCTGTTATGGATTACTTGTCTAGAACAGGTAGTGATGTGATTACAGGCGCTGATATGATTAAAGTTGCTCCTGAACAATATGAATCAACTGTTGAATACGGTGATAGTCAAATAGCAAAATCGTTAAGAGACGTTGCAAGAGTTCATACAGCAGATTTGGGAACAAGAATTTTTTATACTCAACAAGGTGGCTATGATACACATGCTAACCAACTCCCTAGTCAGCCTGGATTATTTAGAGATCTTTCAAGAGCAGTTAATGACTTCTTTGCTGATTTAGAAGAGCATGACGCAGATGATAATGTTGTTATGTTGATTTTCTCTGAATTCGGTAGACGAATTGCAGATAATGGTTCTGGAACTGATCATGGTTCCGGTGGTGGAGCTTATTTAGTAGGTAAACCTGTTGTTGGTGGATTGTATTCTGAATATCCTTCATTAGAGCCAGACAAATGGGCTAAAGGTGAAGACTTAGAACATACTATTGACTTCAGAGGAATTTACGGAACCATTTTAGAGCAATGGTTAGGATTAGAAGCCTCTCCAATTGTTTACGGCAATTTTGAACAAATTCATCCTTTTAAAAATAGTTAAGGAGTTTTTTTATGACTACCACTTCGATTCCATATGATCTTCTAAGGTCTGGGTTTCCTTATTACATGACACTTGGACAACGTAGAGTTACTACTGCTCCCGTTGATATTGGTTTTGGTAAAGAAAATATTTATGTACTTACTAAAGGTGGATTAGGCACTCAGATCAGAGTTTTGAATTGGGAAGATGAAAACTTAGGTGTTCGTGGTGGTACTGATTTATTTCAATGGCCTGCAGGGTTGTTAGTTGACGAAGAAGAAAATCTATATGTTTCTGATGAAGCTAAAGATTGTTTGGTAATCATGAATAAAGATGGTGAACATATTCAAACTTGGGGCGAATCAGGATCTGATGAAGGTCAATTAAATAGACCATCAAGTTTGGCCTTTGATTTAGAAGGAAATATATTTATATCAGACACGATGAATCATCGAATTCAAAAATTCACTAGAGATGGTAAATTCTTGCAATCAATAGGTGAAATGGGTACTGGTGATGGACAATTTGATATGCCATGGGGTATCAGTGTTGATCAATTGGGGAATTTGTATGTAGCTGATTGGAGAAATGATAGAGTACAAAAATTTGATGAATCAGGTAATTTTGTATTTTCATTAGGAAGTTCTGGGTCTGAAAAAGGTCAATTTAAACGACCTACTGCAGTTACTGTGGATAATCATGGTGATATATATGTCAGTGATGCGGAAAACGATCGAGTCCAGTTATTTAATAAAGATTTGAAATATATCCAAAGTTTTCATGGTAATGCTACATTGTCACCTTCGGGACAACAGTATATTTTAGCTAATGCAGTCACTTTACGATTGAGATCTATGGCTGATTTTGAAAAAACACAAAGATTAGATGCTCCGATGATGGTAAAAGTTGATGATGAGTTCAGGCTTTTTATTTTAGATTATGGGAATCATCGAATTCAGATTTACAAAAAAGATGCAGTTGAATTATCTAAAGAGCAGATCGCACCTGAAATGCGGAATCCGATTTTATTTACTACTTAATTAAAAACTAGATTTTTCTATTCTTTTTGATCTAATAAATTCGGCATAATCTAATACAGAATTGAGTTCTGCGTCAGTTAAGTTGTTCAAACTTTCAAACCTTTGTAGGTTATAGCTATTTTTTGAATCGATATAGTTGGCTAGGATTGCCAATTTTGAATATTGTAATTCAAGAATCGAAGAAATTTTATTTAATGTTTCAACTGTTGGTTGAATTTTTCCGCTTTCTAGATGAGTAATGTAACTATTACTCATTCCTAGTAGGCTCGACAGTTTTCTTTGAGATAAACCATGTTTTTTACGAGCTGATGAAACTATGTTTGCTAAATCGGAATAAGGTTTATTTTCGTTCATTACAGTGTAAGTGCTAAATAGTGTTATTCGTTTAGCCTACCACATTTCTTGATCTGAAATCTTCTATTTGAACTCGCGAGTACCCTAATTCATTAAGAACTTCGTCCGTGTGTTCACCGTGAGCAGGTGCGGGTAAATCTAATTTGCCTGGCGTTCTGGAGAACTGGAACGGAAGGCCTTGTAGTTTGATACGGCCGATATTGAAAGAGTCTACTTCAGTAGAAATTCCTATAGCATGAGCTTGAGGATCATCATGTAGAGTTCTAATGATTTTGTTTGGTGCACACATGATTCTTGATTGTTGTAATAACTTTATCCATGAGTCCACTGTATTTGTCTTAAATTTTTCTTCTAAGACTTGATTGATTTTGGTTTCATTTTTATATCTTAAATTTTTATCTTTGAATTCAAGTAGATTTGGTAAATTTAATACGTCAGACAATTTTTCCCAGTCGTTATCATCTCTACATGAAAGAAATATCCAGCCATCATTAGTTTCATATAATCTATAGTCGCAAGATTGTCCTAAGGTTCCAAACCGTTTTTGTTCTTCCTTGTTTGTGTATGAGAAATATTCTGCTGCCTGATAGGCGAATGAGGAGTTTACTAGAGAAACCTCTAGGTTTTGTCCTACTCCATGAATTTCTCTGTAATAGAGTGCCGCTACAATTCCATATGCAGAGAGAATAGCTGAAGAATAATCTGAGGCAGCAATTCTTAAGAATATCGGAGGGCCATCTCCTCCTTGATTTCTCATTAATCCGCTTTGTGCCTGAATTAGAGGGTCAAATGCAGGGTAATTGCTATAAGGGCCAGACAGTCCATATCCGTTTACAGTTGAGTAGATTATTTTTGGGTTTATCTTTGTTAGGCTTTCATAATCAACACCTAACTTTTTAGCAATTCCACCTCTGTAATTTTCGGTAACAACATCGGCTTCTTCTAATAGTTGATGGAAAATTTTCATTCCTTCAGGAGTCTTAAGGTTAAATATTGCTCCTCTTTTGCCTTGATTCCACCCTTGGAAAGCTGCACTATTTTGCCTAAATCCGTCTCCAGCAAAAGACTCAACTTTTAATACATCGGCACCAAGATCAGCTAGCATAGTAGTTCCATAAGCTCCAGCTATATATCCAGTGAGGTCTAGAACTTTAATTCCATCCAATGGGTGAGAAAGTTGCATATTTTTAGCAGATTTATTAATAGGTTTTAATTCATTTAAAATTTGATTGTGCTCTCCAAAAAGCGGTGCGGCGCCTTGTGGTTTTGCAGGCGATTTATACATTTTGATTGGAGGGGCAGGCTGAACAGTTTTTCCTAATTTCGGGTCTTCTATTTCTAATAAATTTTGGTTGTACAATACCTGAGGATGAGATTTGTACCATTCTCTTGTTTCAGCAGGACCGCATGGAATGTCATTTTCTCTTAATATTTTTAACCAATGTTCTCTGGTATTTGAAGCAAATATTGGCTCTAGAATGTCTGAAAGAGCGTCCCAATTTTCAAGTGCGATACCCCATGGTGCGTTTGCAAATCTTTCGTCGTCTATTAACTCATATAATTCTAAACCTATACAGAGTTTGTTCCAAAAAACATTGTTTCCACATGCCATAAATAACCATGAATCACTGCATTCGTATAACCTATAAATAGGAAGTCCTTTAGCTGGTCGCGAATTTCTTGGAGGGGTAGTTATGTCGTCACCGGTTATAAAGCTAGTTGCTTGCATAGCTCCAGACCCAGCGTACATTGGTACTTCAACTTTTTGTCCTTGACCACTAGATTCTCTTTCTAAAAGTGCTGCTGAGATTGCTAATGACGCAGTAAATGCAGTTCCGTAATCTACGAATGGAACTTGTACATAAATTGGAGAGCCTACTTCTCCTCCTTGTCCTTCGTGAATCCCTGTGTAAGTTCCTATTGTTCCATCGTCTCCTGGAATATTGGCCATTGGACCTGAATCTCCATAAGGAGGTATTGAGCAATATATTAAGGATGGATTAACTTTTGCTATATTTTCATAATCCAATTTTAAGCTTTTTGCATTATCAATAAGCCTTGTTGAAATTAGTACATCTGCAGATTGAATTAATTGATCTAGTTGAGCTCTTTTAGATTGATCAGTGACATCAAGCGATATACTTTTTTTACCTCTATTAAAAAATCTATCGTTTGGATCTAAAGTGTTTTCATGAGCCTCAATTTTGATTACTTCAGCTCCCATATCACACAAAAGCAGACCAGTATAACTTCCAACAGTCTTATCACTTAAATCTATTATTCTGATTCCTGAGAATGCGCTAGTCACGATCTCCTCCAACTATAAATTTGGATTCTACCACTTTATTTGTAGTATGTTTCATACTTATATGCAAAATTATAGGGTTTAGCAATAACCCATGCCTGTTTTTCATTTTTTATATGTAGTTAAGATAATTGAGGATGAAATTTACATCCTTAAATTTATCCAGTTAGCAAAAAGTTTACCTTGTTCTTAAGCCTGACCATAGAGCAAAAGGTGTGCTCCAACTTAAGCCCCCTATAAAGCCAAGTATAGAAAACTGCCAGAAAGGTTCTGATCCGGCAGAACCAAAGACGGCTCCTAAAGTGGGAATTAATAAAGTCATGTACGTTATAGGTAACAAGATAATCAGTTTCATTTTACTTATTATGGAAAATATTATTGAGACAAAAATTGGAACACTCAATGTGATACCAAATTCCCATAAATCTAATTTAGAGTCTGTTGTTAGGAGTTTGTTAGCAAATATAAAAATGGAGCTTGTGGTACTACCAGCAAGACTTCCAATTGCCAATATTTTAAATCCTATTAACCAATTCATCTTCAAATAATACCAATCTTAATAAACAAATACGTTTAAATACCTCGCATGCAAATGATCAAAAAAATGGTTTAAAAACACTTTGCATATATGTATATTGAATTTTAAGATGCTTTTAATCGTATATTTCAATACTTTAGGAAGTTCTGTTAGTTTTATCAAAGGAGAAAAAATGAATTCCAAATCGTTAAGTAGTTGGATGTTAATTGTGAGTCCAATATTGTTTTTTGTAGTTTTTATTATTGGTTGGGACGTAGTGATTGGTAGTTCTGAAACTACAGCAGAGGAATTAGCAAATATTATGACTCAAACATCCACAGTTTCTATATTTGCAGTGTTAGGCACAGCCATTTTTATTTCCTTGGCAGCCGGACCCGCTCTATTGGCATGGTCAAAGGTGGATAGTTCAACTTTAGAAGGTAATTTAGCCTTTATAGCTACCATGATATTTGGAGCAATGATTACGATAGCATTGCTTTCTATGGGGATGGGTTTTCCAGTAATTGCTGGCGATACCGAGAGCATGCTTGAAGCTGAGTGGATTTGGTCAGTAAGCGACTCCATGTTTGCTGGATTATTTTTAGCATGGACTTTTGGAAACATTTTGTTGGGAGCTTCTCTTTGGATTGAAAATAAAATTAACAAAATAGCTTCAGGAATCTTACTGCTTGCTGGAATTCTGATGTTAATTATGCACCTGCTCATAGGAGTGGTTCCAGAAGATGTAGGATTTATTCCATTTATTTTTGCTTTAGTAGCTACTGTGATTGTTGGAGTTTTCAACCTTAGGTCGGAATCTTAGCAATTATTGTTTTTAGAAAATAAATCACAACGCTTCTAAACTGAACTTATAGAAGTGTTGTGATTTATTTGTTTTATTACTAGATTGTATTCATTCTGATACAATCATTTGCTCTTGGGGCTGTAGCTCATTTGGGAGAGCGCTTCAATGGCATTGAAGAGGTAGCGAGTTCGATTCTCGCCAGCTCCACCACCTATCAGTATTAGTCACAATTTTCTTATTATTAATGCTTCTGATATATTACAGCCATCTGAAACTATGCGATTTAAATACAATCAAATTAATTCAATCAGGTTGAAATGATGGTAGTCTCTGATAAACAAGAATATGAATTGAGAGCTCACCTACTACGAAGAGCTGGGTTTGGTTCAAGTAAGAAAGAGCTACAACAATATATGCGAAATTCATATGAAGATACCGTCGAATATCTTCTCAAACCCAATTTCAATGACTGGATGGGTGATCATCTTGTAAGAAGGTTTGACCCAGAAGCTTCAGGAATGATTAATGCTCCAGGAGCATCTCGCAATTGGTTATATAGAATGATCAGCACAGCTAATCCATTAACAGAAAAAATCCCGTTGCTATGGCATAGTATTTTCGCTACAGGAGTTCCAAAAGTAATTAATGGAAGGGTCTTGTTTGATCAGATAAATATGCTTCGAAAATATGGGACAGGTAGGCTTGATGATTTACTTTTGCAACTTTCTAGGGATCCTGCAATGATCGTTTGGTTAGATAACCAAGAAAACCATAAAGATGCAATGAATGAAAATTGGGGGCGCGAGCTGCTTGAACTATTTTCAATGGGAGTGGGAAATTACACCGAAGAAGATGTAAAGGAGTGTGCTAGAGCATTTACAGGATGGACTATAGGAAATACTGAATACATGATGGTCAGGGCTAAAAGAGATTCAGACTGGCCTTATGGAAGAATCGCATACCATTTTCAGTATCGAGAGGATGACCATGACACATCAGAAAGAACTTTTTTGGGGCAAACAGGAAGTTTTAACGGTGATGACATAATCCGAATAATATGTGAACAGGAAAGCACTGCTAGATTCATTTCAAGACACTTGTATCACTTTTTTGTAGCAGATGAAGTTCCTGTACCTTCATGGGGGACTGTTGAACCAAGGGATCCTAAAGCTATTGATCAACTTGTAAAAGCATATTTTGATTCAAATCACAACATAACTGATATGTTGAGAGTTCTTTTTAATTCAGACTTTTTTAAATCTAGAGATGTACGATATCAAAAAGTAAAAGGCCCAGCGGAATTCGCATCAACAGTTATAAAGCTTAGTGGTCAATTTGAAATACCTGATAGAGAAATGATCCCGAAATATCAACAGATCGTATGGATGGGTCAAGAGTTAAGCAACCCATCAAGTGTAGAAGGATGGCATGAAGGTAAAGAATGGGTTGATACTGGAACTTTAGTAGAAAGAATTAACTTTGCTTCTGAGCAACTCGGAGATTATCAAAAACCTGGAATCCAGAAAATAGTTGACACATTAATGCTGGAAAATACTGATTTGATTTCTGAAGAGGAAATAATTGAACAATGCCTTGAGCATCTTGGTTATCTAGAGATTTCAAATCAAACGAGAGATGTTTTAGTAGAATATGCTAAAGAAATTGATAATCCTGTTAAGAAAATTACGGGGATAATTCGCTTAATAACAACCTCCAAGGAATTTCAATTGGCCTAATCGACGGATTTAATAATGACTCTATTAAGTGAATATAAATGATCGAATACATGCTCACTTTAGGAATTGTAGCCATGGAAGGCAGAGGGTTTGAATATCCAACCGATAGTGTAATGGCTCCTAACGGTCGCATATATGTTCCAAATAAGTCTAGAAATTTTGGAGAGCGAGGAGTTAGAGTAACTGCACTCAATTTAGAAAGTGAATTTTATGGAACATTTGCAACTTACGGTACTTCTGAAGGAAAACTACAATCGCCTTCATCTATTGCTGCTACAGAAGATGGCAAATTACTAGTCTGCGATGATTATACGCACACAATAAACTTATTTGACTTGGATGGTTCATTTTTGACTCGCTGGGGAAGTCCTGGAGTAGGAATAAAAGAGCTTAATGGGCCTTCTGGAATAGCTATCGATTTTGATAATAATGTCTACATCTCAGATACCAGAAATCATCGAATTCAGAAATTTAATATTGAAGGTGTTCATCTAGACACTTTTGGTAAACAAGGTCAATCTAGGGGCGAGTTCGAGCTACCATGGGGAATATCAATGACACCAAACAATACTTTATGCATTGCAGACTGGGGCAATAACCGTATACAAGAATTAACCCTAGAAGGTGAAGTTTTATCGGTCATAGACAATGAATCCAACCCCAGTTATGAACTGAAATATCCTTCAAGTGCTGTGATAGATGATGATAGGACAATTTATATAGCAGACTGGGGGAATGAAAGAGTCAAAATCATTAACCATAAGGGAGTTATGGTTCAAAATTTGAGAGGAGAGGCTACTGTTTCTAAGTGGGCAGGAGAATTTTTGAGCAATAATGCTGAAGAAAATGATGCTCGTCTTTCTGCAAACATGGAAATAGACTTAGATTTTCTTGATGATAATGATCCTCATAGTGAATCGGCTCATATTGAAAAGTACTTCTGGTCTCCAGTTTCAATTAAACTAGATGATGAAAATCGAGTCTATATTACTGAAGCTAATCGCCACCGTATACAGGTATACCAACAAGCATAGTATTAAATTGCACTAGTTTGATAATTTAATCATTTTTTCTGATTAGAAAGTATCCCTTTTGACTTATGGGTTTCTTGGATATCATTTATCTTATTATTTAATAAGTAATTTTCTCAAGTTAATTTGCTTATTTAATAGTTTGTACTGTTTTTTCATTTAAATAATTCCAATCTAATTCGTAGCCTATTCCGGGTAATTTAGTGGCTTTTATAGAACCTTCATTATTTACTGTTATGTCATTTTTTAATCCAAATTGATGTGCTTCTGTCGGCATCCAGTATTCGTAAAAACTACAATTTTTTACGGAATATATGACATGTAAGTTAGCTATGTTCAGTATTGAATTACCAGCCGTCCCGATTTCGCAGTTATATCCAAAAGCTTCAGCTGCTGAGCATAATTTTTTTAGGCCAGTTATACCTAACTTTGATGCTGAACCTCTTATGAGTCTATTTGACTTAGTTCTAATGGCATTGGCCCCCCAAAAAAATTGATTGTCTGATTGGTCACTCATGCATAGGGGTGTTTTTAATCTTTTGGATAATTCTGATATTGCATCTATGTCATTGTGAGAAACAGGATCTTCATACCAGTAGAAATTACTATCATCTAAGGCTTGTCCTATGTCATATGCTTTTCGATAGTCATATCCACAATTTGGGTCAAACATTAGTTTTATGTCTGGACCAACACTTTTCCTGACTTCATTAACCATTTCTATAGTATTTTTAGTATCCATTACTCCAGGGTGAATTTTGTAAGCTTTAAATCCGCTATTTATGATTTCTGCCGCTTCTTTTACATAACCTTTGTAGTCAATATGTCTTGGTGGGTATGTTGCGTATGCATCAATGGAATCACGTTGTGATCCCAGTAGCTCATATATAGGCATATTGGCTGCTTTTCCTGCTATGTCCCACAAAGCTACATCTACTGCTGCCCAAGCTCCTATTTTCAAACCCTTTCGTGAAGATAGTATTGGTACCCTACTCCATAGAAATTCTCTTTTTGATACATCCATTCCTAGTAATTCAGGTTTTAAAGTTTTGATTATGGAGCTGTAAAGACTAGATCCTCCATTACGAAATTCTCCTATAAAACAATTACCTTCTATTCCGTTATCTGTAATTATTCTTAGAACTCCCTGATCAACTTTTCCAGCAAATCTCCCTAGATCTGAATCTAATCCAGTATCAGGTGTTTCACGTTCAATTACATCGATACTAACTTCAGCTATTTTCATTTTTAAAAGCATCCTTTCATGATGGATTTGATTATAAGGATTTTGTGATAATCATGATAATTTTTATTTATAGTGTGTTTTTTATATAGTTGCGTTTAATGTTTTTAATGTTGCTTAAATAGTATTTTATATAATTATTTTAGTTTTTAGTGTTGCTTACATTTTGAGTTGAAGATTGCTCGAAATAAGTGTTAGATGGCTTCCAGATTTGCTCCATTATTGAATTCATGTCCTCGTCCTCGTGATCAAAAGTGATTAAATTTGAGTCTCTGTTAAATATAATTTTGTATTTTTCAGTTTGGGCACATTTGATTGCTAATCTGGGAAGTTCCATGGATACAGAATCCCAATCTGTTTTCATGTAACTCAATCTCCACATCCATTTAGCTTCTCTTCCGGTAGGTAGTTTATTGAAACTAACAGGGGGTGCGTCCAAAATTTTCATGATTCTTGTTGAATCTTGCCAGGGGATTTCGTATAAGCTGAGTTTGTGAAGTCTGAAAGCCTTATCTTGCTCTATTATGTCTCTGGGGATCTGTTTAAATTCTTTTACCCAATTGGCAACAGTGCTTATTGTTACAACAGATCCACCGCTTCTTAACGTTCTGCCCCAATGACTTTCAATGCTTTTGTGTATGTTGTCTGTATGCGCGGAGTTTCGCGCATACAATTCGTAAGCGTGTAGCTTTTGTCCGTATGCGATATGTCCTCTTTTTGGCATGCGTATTACTCCTAATTAATAAAGAAGAATAGCATAAAATAGAACATATGTACTAATATTTAATTAGCTTTATTCCTTTAATTTGTTGACCATTTTCATGTCTAATTCGACTCCAAGACCTGGTCCGTTTGGAACTTCTAATAATCCATTTTTAATTTTTAAAGGTTCTTTTAAAATTGGATATTCATCCCTTATAGAAATGTTCTCAATATTGTATTCCTGTGCATAAGGAACAATCGATGATGAGGCCACAAAATGTGCATGAGCTACGGTGCTAATTGTTGGTTGAGTGTTGTGACATGTAATTGGTATGCCAAATGACTCTGCTAAATTTGCTATCTTTATAAATGTAGTAAAACCTGGAGTTTTAACAATATCTGGTTGAATGATGTCTACTTTACCCTTGATTATTAAATCTCTGTATTCGTACAGACTGTATATCATTTCACCTGAAGCTATAGGAATAGTTAAAGCATCTGCTACTTCTGATAAGCCTTGCAAGTCATAGTGAGGTCTTGGTTCTTCAAAATGAAAGACGTTTAGTGCTTCTAGTTGCTTTCCAATTTCTATGCTTTTATGTACAGAGTAAGCACCATTTACATCAACCAATATGTCTACATTGTCTCCAACAGCTTTCCGTACTTCTGTTACTGTTTCTATCGTTTGATCTGAAGGGTCGTCAATTTTGCCTGGTACAGCGCTATGTAATTTGTATGCGCTGTAACCTTGTTCGACTAACGATACTGCACGTTTTGCTTCTTCTAACGGCGTCATATCTCTTTTCATTGAGCTAGCATAGACTGGTACTTGGTCTTTAATTTTCCCTCCTAGTAAAGCATGTATAGGTAAATTTAATGCTTTGCCTTTTATGTCCCAAAGTGCGATATCAAGACCTGCAATTCCTATCCAGATTGCACCTCCTATTTCGAGAGCATTGCCTGCTTTGGCCATATCTTTAAATCGATTTTCTGTATCTAATGGGTTTTTCCCGATGAGAGGTGGGGCTAAAAGTGTTTCAATTACTGTTTTTGTAACACTTGGTTGTCGTCTAAAACATTCTCCAATTCCAGTTATTCCTTCATCTGTATGAACTAAGACAAATGGGAAAGATTTATCTAATACTAAATACTCTATAGATGTAATTTTCATTGAATTTTCTCCAAATTGATTATTTGAACAGTTGGATTTCATTTATTGTGAGAGTTATCATATGACTTCACTGAAATTCTTGAAATAAAGAGAATAAATTTTATGTTAGATAGATTATCTTCTTTAGAAGAAAAATACGAAGAACTCGATAAATTATTAGCTGATCCAGAAGTTGTGATGGATTACACCAAAGTTCAGCAATATGCCAAAGAACAGGCAGCTATGCGTGAGGTTGTTGAATTAGCTAGAGAATATAGATCTGTAACTGAAGATTTACGAGAAGTAACAGATATGCTTCATAATGAAAATGACCCAGATTTGCTAGCTATGGCTAAAGAAGAACAAGAGGCCTTACAGATAAAACACGATCAAGTTGAAGCAGATTTGAAGCTAGCCCTCGTCCCCTCAGATCCTAACGATGATAAGAATGTAATTATTGAAATACGGGCTGGGACAGGCGGTGAAGAAGCTGGTCTTTTTGCATCTAATTTGTTTCGAATGTATTCGAGGTTAGCTCAACGACTAGAATGGAAATTAGAAGTTATTGATACTAAACAAACAGGGATTGGTGGTATCAAAGAGGTGACCTTTCAAGTAAATGGTGATCAAGCTTATAGTAAATTGAAGCATGAAAGTGGTGTTCATAGGGTTCAACGTGTACCAGCTACAGAATCTAGCGGACGAATTCACACTTCTGCTGCAACAGTTGCTGTTTTGCCAGAAGCTGAAGAAGTGGATGTGGAGCTTGCTTCTGAAGATCTTCAGATAGATGTTTATCATGCAAGTGGTCATGGTGGTCAAAATGTTCAGAAAGTTGCTACGGCAATTCGAATTACGCATATTCCTTCAGGGATGGTGACAACCTGTCAGGATGAAAGATCTCAACATAAAAATAAAGAGAAAGCTTTGGCGGTTCTTAGGTCCAGATTATTGGCACAAGAGATAGAAAAACAACAACAAGAAATTACAGATTCCAGAAGATCAATGGTCGGTTCTGGAGATAGGTCGGAAAGAGTTAGAACTTATAATTTTCCTCAAGGCAGGATTACGGATCATAGAATTAATTTGACTAGCTACAACCTAGAACAGGTACTTGATGGTGATTTATTGGAGTTTATTGAGGCATTAGTACAAGAGGAACAGGCCTATAAATTAGAAAATTCAGGTTTATGAAAATAAAGGACAATTTAAATATTTCGGGTGACCTGTTAATGAAAAGTGGTTCTCCAGATTATCGCCTAGAGGCTGAAATTTTATTAAGACATGTGTTGAAGATTGATAGAGCTACTATGTTTTCTAACTTAGAAAATATTTTAGATAGTAAACAAGAAAATGATATTGCTGAATTAGTTCAAAGAAGACTTGCTAACGAGCCTCTTTCTTATATCACTGGAACTAGAGAATTTTATTCACTTGATTTTCAAATAACCTCTGATGTTTTAATACCTAGGCAGGAAACAGAAACATTGGTTGATGAAGTAATTAAAATAGCTAAAGAAAACCCTTTAAAAATAGTTGATGTAGGAACAGGCAGTGGGGCTATAGCAATCGCTTTAGCGGTGAATTTACCGCTGGCGAAAATTATTGCTACAGATATTAGTGTTGATGCATTACATGTGGCTGAAAGTAATACAAAAATGAATGACGTGTTTAGCAGGATTAATCTGAAACAGGGTAATTTATTAGATGTATTAGATGAGAAGGTAGATGTAATAGTTTCAAATCCACCTTATATTCCTAGTGATCAAATAGAACACTTACAGCCCGAAGTAAAAAAAGAACCTCATATAGCTTTAGATGGTGGTAGTGATGGCCTTGAATATATTAGACAATTAATAGGGAATTGTTCAGAAAAATTAAATGATAATGGACATATATTCATAGAAATAGACCCGTCTCAATCAGAAGAAGTATTGGAAATTGCTGATACACATTTCCCGGATGCTAGAACTGCCATAATTAAAGATTTATCTCAGGACAATAGAGTTTTATCTATACATTTAACTTGAAAAGTTAAGATAACCCCAATTGATAATGTTTCCCTTCTGTTTTAATTGATGGAGCTACAATGACTTCAGCTTCATGCATTTCCTGAATATTTAAAGCTCCAACCATTCCCATACATGCTTTTAGAGCTCCGATAAGGTTTTGTGTACCGTCTGATACTGATGAAGGTCCATAAAATAGTTGTTCTAGAGACCCTTTTGTTCCGACATCAACTCTAGTTCCTCTAGGTAATGCAGGATGAGGGCTAGCCATTCCCCAGTTGACTCCTTTTCCGGGTGCTTCAGTAGATTGGGCTAATGGAGTACCAATCATTACAGCATCAGCTCCGGATGCGATAGCTTTACATAATTCCCCACCCGTTCTGATACCACCATCAGTAATAATTGGAACATATCGACCAGTTTTATTTTGATAGTCATCTCTTGCTTGAGCACAGTCCATAGTAGCTGTGACTTGAGGAATGCCAACTCCAGTTACCTCACGGGTTGTACATGCAGCTCCAGGTCCTACGCCTACGAGTACACCGTGTACCCCTGTTTCCATGATTTCCATGGCCACTTCGTATCCTACACAATTACCAACCAATATCGGTACATCAACCATTTTGAGTAATTCTGGAAATTGAAGACCTTGGACACTATTAGATGAGTGTCTTGCAGTAGTCACAGTAGATTGAACAACTAATATATCTGCACCAGCTTCAACTGCTAGTGGGGATAATTTTTTAGTCGCTGCAGGTGTAACAGAGACTGCGCACACAGAACCGGTAGCTTTAATTTCTTTAATTCTTTTTTCGATTAAATCTTCTCTTAGTGGAGAGGAGTAAATTTTTTGCATTACAGAAGTGACTTCAGCCTTAGGCGTCTGAGCAATTTCGTCAATTGCCTCTTGAGGATTATCGTATCTTGAGTGAACTCCCTCTAGGTTCATTACACTGAGTGCCCCTTGCTGATGCATTGCCCCAGCAAAACTTGGACTAGCAACTGCATCCATAGCAGAACCCATAATAGGAATATTTATTGAAATTTCACCAACTGTAAAGCTAGTGTCGGTCATTTCCGGGTTGACTGTAATTACACCGGGAGAAATAGCCACTTCATCAAATCCGTATGTTCTTCTTAATTCTCGTAATTTGACCATTTGTTTTTTCTCCATTAAGAACAATAAAATGATATGCAAAAAATGATCTTATTGTTCCCTTCGTATGCTGTCAACTTCGGCTTGATCGATACAAAAATTGATTAAGAGTTAAAAAATAATGGCTGATATTGAAAATCAAATAAAAGAATTTGCTAAATCAATTGGTTTTGATGAAGTGGCTATTACTGATGCTAGTCCATTTTTAGATGATGAGAAAGCTGCTCTTGAACGAATTCGTTCTGGGAAAATGGATGGATTGTCTTGGTATACGGAAGAAAGGGTTAAGAAAATGAATAATCCAGAAATTCTCTTACCTGGCGCCAAATCTATTATTTCATTACTAACTAGTTATTTAGGTGATGAGCCTGATCCAAAAAATTCATTAAAAGGCAAAATGGCTCGATATAGTTGGGGTGATGATTATCATAATGTGATCAAAAAAAGACTAAAGATTTTATGTGAAAAGTTACCTGAAATATTAAATACTGAGGTTCGTACCCGAACTTTTGTAGATGATGGACCTATGAATGATCGAGCAGCAGCTCGCAGGTCCGGGCTAGGTTGGTTTGGTAAAAATACGAATATTTTGAATGCAAAATTTGGTTCTTGGTTTTTTTTATCTCAAGTGATTTTGGATGTGGATTTAGTTAAAGATTCTCCTTTAAATAAAACTTGTGGCAGCTGTATTCGTTGTATAGATGCCTGTCCTACTGGAGCTATCAATGATTCATATGAAATTGATACACAAAAATGTATTAGTTATTTAACTATAGAGTTGAGAGGAAAAATCCCTATTAATTTAAGATCATTAATGGGTGATTGGGTTTTTGGGTGTGATATATGCCAGGACGTTTGTCCTGTAAATAGAAAGGCTCAGAAAGGAAATTCTATCGAATTTCAGCAGAGACCTGGATTTTCTACACCAGATTTAATTCATATATTAAAAATGGATCAAGATGAATTTAGTAAAACTTATAAAAACAGCCCTGTTAAGCGTACAAAACTGATCGGCTTAAAAAGAAATGCTTGTGTTGCTTTGGGTAACAATAAAAATCCTGATGCTGTTCCATCTTTAAGAGAAATTTTAATTGATGAAAGTAATTTACTAAAATCACATGCAGCTTGGGCGCTGGGTCAAATTGGTGGTATTGAAGCAATGGATTGTTTAAAGCGGGCGGTCAACAATGAAGAAAATTCAGATGTGCTCAAAGAAATATATTTGGCTATAAAAAATTGTGAAGATAACCAAAATGTGAGTGTATGAGTAGAATATTTTTAGTAAATGTTGGGTCAAATGCTAGCCATAGTTTTTGTAGCCCAATTTTTGAGGACAGAAAATTTGAATTTATTCCAATTCCTGAAGACCGGGAATTAGATCCTTTGTTTGGAGTTCAATACAAGCAATTAAAATCTTTTAATTTTCCTGAAAATGATTTGATGGAATTTATTCCTGAACGATTTTGGTCCAAAACTGTTCACAGTGATCCTGAATTTGACACATTTACATATGGTGATAATTGTGACGTGAACCCTCGCGCTAGTTCTTTAAAAACTGTCGAAAGAGGTGATTTTATATTTTTTTTATCTAGGTTACAGACTTGGAAAAATAATAGATTTCAAAATGAATTTGGTTTTTATCTGATAGGTTATTTACATGTTGATCAGATTGTAAAATCAGTAAATTCCCCTTTAGATTTAATTTTGATGGATAGGTTTGCAATTAATGCACATGTTAGGCGTGCAATGTCAGACCAGTTATGGGATAGCTTTTGGCTGTTTGGTGGTTCGTCATGGTCTAAAAGATTCAAGAAAGCAGTTCCAGTTACTAGAGAACTCTGTGATCAGGTTTTTTTAACGTCAAAAGGGTTAAATTGGAGATGGGATGAAAAAAGAACAGATTTACAAGTGATTGGCTCATATACACGAACTGTTAGACCTGTAATCAATCAAAATGATGATAGTCAACATGACAGAGGGAAAATTCTTTGGAGTTGGATTAATGAGAATTGTGATTAATTTGATTTAGTACTTTGACATTGGTGACAAACGCTTGAAAGTTCTAATGAATGGGAATCGACTGAGACGTTATAAAGTAATTCTATTTTTTTGATTTCATTTTCAAGAGCTTTTTCAAAGGATTCTTCTAGCTCTATATCGTTAATAGACCCACACGATTTACAAAAAATATGATGGTGGTGATCTTCAGGGTTGGCTACACAGATCACTTTAGTGTTTTCAGGAGTTTGAAATTCATCGATAATATTTTTATCTTTTAGATCATTGATATTTCTATAAATAGAAGATGTGGCTATTTCTCCATTTGAAATCCTGATGATGTCTTCAACTGTTAGAGGTTTTTTATACATCATTAAGATGATTAGAAGGTTAACTCTTGGTTGAGTGAGCGGGATATTAGCTGATTTCAAAAGTTTTCGGCATTTTTCATACAGTTCTCTTTGAAATTCAGGAGAATTTTTTACTTCTATTTCTGTTGATCCGCATATTTTTAAGCATTGCTCGTAGATTTTTTTTTCACGATCATTTTCAAATGTTATGTTTTCAACTGAATTATCTGTTGACATTAATGCCTATGCCTATTAATATTTGGGAATCATTCTCATTGAGAATCATTCCCAATTTTAAGGAGCTATTAAAAATTATGAAACTTAATGTTTTTATTAACTTTACCATTCTTTGTCTATCAATGTTTATTGTTGCTTGTACGACAGTTGACGATACTTCATCTGATGTTTCTGCTAGTGCGGTAGTTGAAGAATCTAGCAAATATTCTGTAATTGCTTCAACGCCTATGATTGGTGAGTTTGTGAAACAGGTAGCTAAAGATTCTGTAGATGTGGACATATTAATGCCATATCAGGTTAATCCACACAATTTTGAAGCCACTGCAAAAGATGTAATTAAACTTAATAATGCTGATTTGGTATTTTACGTAGGTATCAAATATGAATCTGCTGGTTTGTTGAAATTATTGGAAAATGCATCCAAATCTGAAGCAGCATTAGTAGAAATTGGATCAAAAGTAGACCCGATTGAGTTTAAAGAAGACGACCACGAAGGCCATGAAGGCCATGGACATGAGGGGCATGGTCATGGTTTATATGATCCTCATTTTTGGTTTGATCCTACTAAAGTCGAGTTAGCAGTTGAAGAGATTGCATCTCAATTAAGCAATTTAGATCCAAATAATAAAGATGCTTACCAATCTTCATCTGCATCTTATATTTCTGAACTGAGATCTTTGGATCAAGAAGTAAATGATTTAATTCAATCAGTTCCATCCGATAATCGAAAAATGATAAC
>QCNV01000008.1 GCA_003213095.1 SAR202 cluster bacterium AG-426-M11
GAGAAGAGCTGGTTTTTCTGCTACACGATCAGAATTAGAAAAATTTCTCGACAAAGGATATGAACAAACTGTTGAGGATTTACTCTCTCCTGGTGACCCAGGAAATATGCCTGATGATTTGATTAGGAGATATCACGTTGAACAATCTGAGTTAAGAGAATTATCAGGTGCTGGAGCATATTGGTTGTATAGAATGATTACTACTAATAACCCATTAGAGGAAAAATTGACATTGTTTTGGCACGGTCTGTTTGCGACAGGTTATGCAAAATTAAATCAAGCAAGAGCTCTTCTAAACCAAATTGATATGTTTAGGTCTTACGGTTTGGGTAATTTCAAAGATTTGTTAATAAAGCTTTCTCAAGATCCGGCTATGATCATTTGGTTAGACAATAACGACAATCATAAAGATGCAATTAATGAAAACTATGGAAGAGAATTATTAGAACTTTTTTCTATGGGAATAGGTAATTACACTGAAGATGATGTAAAAGAATGCGCCAGAGCTTTTACTGGCTGGACTCTCAAGAACGCCGAATATATGGCAATGAGAGCCGGCAAGGACTCGATTTGGCCTTATGGCAGAATTGCTTGGCATTACGAGTATAGAAATGATGATCACGATGAAGGCAAGAAGACATTTTTAGGACATGAAGGCAACTTCAATGGGGAGGATGTTATTCAAATAATTGTTGATCAACACGCAACTGCAAAATTTGTTGCGACAAGATTGTTCCAGTTTTTTGCTTCAGATGATGTTGATTCAGAATCACACGATCAGGTAATTTCCGAAATGGTGGATGCTTATTTCGATTCGGGATATGAAATTAAAGCTGTTTTACGAACTTTGTTTAATTCAGATTATTTTAAATCTCAAGAATGCATGTACTCACGAGTAAAAGGGCCTGTTGAATCCGTGGTTGGTACAGCAAGATTAGCTGGAAGTTATCAACAGCCCCATCTTGATGTTGACAAGCTTTGGTTCCAGACTATGTTTATGGGACAAGGTGTTCTTGCTCCTCCTACAGTTGAAGGATGGCATGAGGGTGTTGAATGGATAGATAGTGGTTCTTTAGTTGAAAGAGTTAATTATGCTGCTAAAGAATTTGGAGACACTACAAAATCAGGCGTCAGAGATATTATCACCCGTCTTTCACGCACATACTCTGAACAAATTAATGTTCCAGATTTAGTAGACGGGTGTTTAGACTTAATTGGTCCAATTCAAGTAGGAGACAATACTCGAGATAGTTTGATAGATTTTGTATCTGAGTTTTCTGATAATAACGTCCTAGACATTAGTTCTTTTGATTCAAAGGGATCAAAATGTGTTGCTCAAACTTTAGGATTGATAGCATCAACTAGAGAATATCAGTTAGCATAATTGGAGACAAAATGACTATTCATAAAGAACTGTCAATTCCATATTTGAAAACTATTGGAATTGTAAATAATGGATTTAATGGAAGAGGTTTTCAAAACCCTCACAGTGTGACTATTGGCCCTGACCAAAAAATTTTCGTATTGAATAGATGTGATGTTGCTAGACGTAAGGCAATAAGAATTGGGGTCATGAATTATGATGAAGATTATTTGTATGAATTTGGATACGGGTTTGGTTCTGGAGAAGGTCAATTAGCTTTGGCTGTAGATATGGTATTCGACTCGACACAAAGAATCCATGTGACCGATGAATTTAACAATAGAGTGAACGTGTATTCTGAAACTGGCGAATACTTAACTAAATGGGGTGAGTCAGGTTCAGATGAAGGACAATTTGATGGACCCTCTGGAATTACAACAAACTCTAAAGGTGAAATGGTTGTTGTTGACCAAAGAAATAACAGAGTTCAAAAATACTCTAATGACGGTCAATTCATTGGCCAGTGGGGTCAGTCGGGTTCAAGGGAAGGTCAATTTAATCTTCCGTGGGGAGTTTGTGTTGATGGGTTTGATAATATTTATGTGGCTGACTGGAGAAATGATCGTGTTCAGAAATTTGATGATTCTGGTAATTATTTAATGAGTATCGGTTCATCTACACCACACGATTCAAAACTGCTAAGGCCTTCTTCTGTCGCAGTAGATTCTTTAGGTAATGTTTATGTGGCTGATTGGGGAAATGAGCGAGTCCAAGTTTATGATGATAACGGTGTTTTTGTTAATACGTTACGCGGTGAAGCCACTCTTTCTAAATGGGCTAAGGAATACTTTGAAGCAAATCCAGAAGAAAAAGAGACTCGTGAGATATCTGACTTAACTCCTGATTTACCTGAGCACTTGAATTCACCGTATCATATTTCTTCTCAGACTGAATCTTATTTCTGGGGCCCAGTATCTTTATGTATAGATGCCTATGACAAGTTATATGTAGTGGAAACAAATCGCCATAGAGTTCAAATTTTTCAGGGAGCCAAATAATGCAAGAATACATACCAAGTCCTATTAAATGGGTTGCTGATCAAGTGGAGCTTTATGAAGGTAGTGGTGGCATAGAGGGTATTACTTTACGTGATACGGGTATGCCTGTAATTATAGTAACTAATATTGGATGGAAGACTGGTGCCATTAGAAAAACACCACTGATGCGAGTTGTTGATGGCGAAAATTACATACTAATTGCTTCTCAGGGAGGCAGGCCTAAACATCCTCTTTGGTATCACAATCTCAAAGTGAATCCTAAAGTTGAAATACGAGATGAAACTAGTGTATTTGACATGATCACAGAGGAGATTCATCAATCTTCAGAAAGAAGTCGGTTATGGGATTTAGCTGTGGCAGCATATCCCCCCTACCAGGATTATCAAAATAAAACTGATAGATTAATCCCCTTATTTTTGGCCAAGCCTATCTCTTAAATATTTGTTAAATTTTAAAACCTTCACTTGATGCAGAATATTGATATTCTTCTTTTAAATAAAAAGGAGAGATATTATGTATGGAACAATTTTTGAGATTAAAGTTAAAGAAGGTCAAGAAGAATCATTAATTGAATTAATGAATGAATCAGATGAAACTCCTGAAGGCATGGTTGCATGGTTTTTGATGAGGCCTGATGATGGATCTGACTTAGTGGGTGTAGCTGTTTTTGAAAGTAAGGAAGCTCATGTAAAAAACGCCAATGACCCTGCAACAAATGAATCATTTATGAAAATGATGGAGCATTGTGAATCTGAACCCACATGGAAAGATGGAAGTTATATTGCAGGTGCAGTAGCTTAATTAGATGAAATCGCTTGACATGAATGGGTAAAAATTATCAATTTATATAGAATAGTAACTGAGTATTACTTTTCCAGAATTTCTAATGAAATCACCTGTTTTTCATACATGGCAGTTATTTCTTCATCAGAGTAGCCCAAGTCTTTTAAAACTTCTTCATTATGTTGACCAAAACAAGGGCCTGAATTTTGAGGTAAATCTTTTCTTCTTTGCATCCTCCAAGAAGGTCTTGTAGTGAGATGGTATTTTTTTAGTTTATGGAATACTTCAATAAATAATTTACGATCTTGAATATGTGGGTCGTTTACTAACAACAAAGGTGAAAATACTGGAGATGCAGGTACTCCTTTAGCTTGAAGAATTTCAGAAATTTCTTCGGCAGTTCTTTCACTGCACCAATCTTCTAGCTTTTTATCTATCAGTTCAATATTTGATTTTCTTCCTTGGGATGAATTTAGCTCAGGATTGTTAAAATCTGATATTTGAACGATTTTTTTAAGTTGTTCCCATTCATTATCGTTTCTACATTCTAAAGCTACCCATCTTTCGTCGATTTCTTCTAATAGATGGCCATCATAGGAATATATAGGGCGAGGGATTTTATCTGGAATTGTTGCATAAACGTTATGGGGTATAGATGTTGGGTGTTTAAATCCTACTCTGGATTCCATCGGTTGTTCCAAATACTCAGAAATGACATATTCAGCAATTAGCCCAGTTACTCCATCTCTTTGAGGAATAACTATATAGGTTCCCTCACTAGTTTTTTTTCGATTAATCAACCCACAAATTATTGCGGATGCACAAGTTGATCCTGCAATAGGGTCTCCATAAGAAATACCTGACTTATGAGGAGGGCCATTTTCGTATCCTTGAAGTGCAACAAGTCCTCCCATTTGTTCTATAGTGGGACCGTATCCTATTCTTGAACTGTCTGGGCCAATATGGCCAAATCCGGGCATGGACAAATATATTATAGAAGGGTTAATTTTTTTGATTTTTTCATAGCCAATTCCGTTACGTTCCGCAACTCCAGAAGACCAGTTTTCTAAAAACACATCAGCCGTTTTTAGCAATCTTAATAATGCTTCATGCCCTTCAGGAGTTTTGAAATCAATTGTAAGGCTTTTTTTGCCTCGATTATATTCATTGTAGTAAGGAGACAAATTGATTGTTGGTAAAGCTCCGCCTGAAATTCCTGTTCTTACTGGATCAGGAAATTTTGGACCTTCAATTTTAATTACTTCTGCTCCCATGTCAGCTAAAAATCTCGCTCCATATGGGCCAGACCAAACTTGTGTCATGTCTACTACTCTAATGCCTTTGAGAGGAAGATTTAAGGGTTGTTTTTGTTCAGGTACAGAATCAAAAAATAACTTCCTAGAGCGAATTTCATGGTTATGTTCTCCAATACGGGGTGATGGCAAATAGTTACCTCTGTTTCCGTCAAAAATTATTGGGCCAGATGGTGACGGGTGAGTCCCAATTTTAGGATTATCGACAAATTTCCAGAAATCTATTGCTTGGTAATGTTCGTTTTGAAGTAATTCTGATGGAGTAGGAATTTTTGCAAAAGGAGCTCTGAATTGATCTGATTTTTTAAAAATTTCCTCTGAAGGATGTTGTTTTGTATATTCTGGGATTAACTCCATGATTAATTCCGCTGCTTCTTGAGATAATGGGGTTGATGAAAACATGTCACTGTTTTTTAATTCGCTCATGTCAATTACATCTAATATAGAGTCTATTTGTCTCCTCATGGCTGCTATCCCAATCCATCCGTCAGAAGATTCTTGAACACCCCAATGTCCATTTGCATTATTACCTCTACGTGGAGTGTCTGAATCAAACCATAAGGACATAGGGCCACCCATTTCCAAGGTCACTGCCTGCACTTCTTGAATTGAAAGATCTATGATATCGCCTACTCCTGAATCTATAGCGGAATAAATGTTGGTTAATAATCCTCCAAAGGCTTGTATTCCTGATTGTAAATAAGCTTGGTGCCCTACTGGAAGTAATGGTGGCTTGTCTTGATCTCCAGTCATGTGTAATTGACCCCCTGACGCAGAGGAGGTTAAAGAAGTAGCAATCCAATCTTTTTTCGGTCCAGTTTGGCCGTATGGAGATACTTGTATGACTGAGAGTGAAGGGACATCTTTGATAATAGAGCTTAAATTAATTCCTACGTCATTTAAAAATTTTCTAGGATAGCCCTCAATATATCCGTCACTGCTTTTAATTAGATTTTGAATTAATATGATGTCATCTTTGTTATTGAAATCTACAGACAATGACTTTTTACCCATTCCTAGATATGCAAATAATATGCTGTCTTCAGGATCATTGCTATTATTTTTCCATGGGGATAAATGTCTTATGGGGTGACCATTGACTGGTTCTATCGTGATAACTTCAGCACCATATAGGGAAAATAGTTTCCCACAAAAAGCAGATGCTATGTCTGAGGATAGTTCAATGATTTTTAATCCATCTAAAATTTGTTGTTGAGTCATTTTTTCTTATTTAATATCGGTTTATTGCGCGATTATAAAGTAAATTGGACAAAATAGATCAATTATTTTTAAATTGCTATAATGCCCAAACGCCAGTAATCAAGGAAGAGGTCAAATATGGTATCTGAAAAAAAATTTGATGTTGTGGTAGTAGGTGCAGGTTTTGGTGGTATGTATATGTTACACAAATTGTTGGGTTTAGGTTTTAACGCAACTATAGTTGAAGCAGCTTCGGGAGTTGGAGGTACGTGGTGGTGGAATAGGTATCCGGGGGCTCGTTGTGATGTGGAAAGCTTGGAGTATTCTTATTCATTTTCTGATGATTTACAACAAGAATGGGAATGGTCTCAAAAGTTTTCTGAAGGACCTGAAATTTTGGAATATGCAAACCATGTTGCTGATCGTTTTGGCCTTAGAGAGCATATTAACTTCAACACGAAAATAAATTCAGTAACTTACGATGAATCTAATCATATTTGGACTTTAAAATCTTTGAATGGTGACGTATACAGATCTAACTATTGTGTCATGGCTACTGGCACTTTGTCAGATCCTAACGAACCTAAATTTAATGGGTTACATGATTATCAAGGCGATTGGTATCTAACTGGCAAATGGCCTCATGAAGGAGTCGACTTTCATGGGAAAACAGTTGGGATTATCGGTACAGGATCTTCCGCTGTTCAGGCTATACCTGTAATTGCAAAAGACGCTAAACATTTGACTGTTTTTCAGAGAACAGCAAACTATTCTATTCCAGCGAACCAGCAAGTTTTGCCTCCTGAAGAAGTTGCTGAAGTAAAAGCAAACTATTCACAAATTCGACAACAAGCTCGACAAGATCAGGCAGGGATTGGTAGACGGGCTCGTGCTGAAGTGAATATTTTTGAAGTTTCTCCTGAAGAAAGGGAAGCAGAATTTCAAAAAAGATGGGATAAAGGGGGAACTGGTTTTACGGCAGCATATAAAGATATATTAGAAACTGATGAGGCAAATGCTATAGCTGCAGAATTTGTGAAGCGCCAAATAAAAAATATTGTTAAAGATCCTACAGTAGCAGAATTATTGTGCCCAACCAATACTATTGGATGCAAAAGATTATGTGCTGATACCGAATATTTTGAAACATACAATAGAGATAATGTGAACTTAATAGATATCAACTCAAACCCTATCGAAGGGTTGTATGAAAAAGGTGTAAAAACTCAAGATCAAAACTTTGAGTTTGATATCGTTATTTTTGCAATAGGGTTTGATGCAATGACTGGAGCACTCAAAGCTATGAATATTGTGGGTAAAAACGGAGTTGAGTTAAACAAAAAATGGGAAGAAGGTCCAGTTACTTACTTGGGTCTTTCAGTGAGTGGATTCCCTAATTTGTTTACAATTACTGGCCCTGGTAGTCCTTCAGTGTTGAGTAATATGATGACTTCAATAGAGCAACATGTAGAATGGATTGCAGATTGTATTAGCTATATGCACGAAAATCAAAAAGTGGAGATTGATGCTGATATTCAATCTGAAGAAGATTGGGGTGAACATGTTGAAGATGTTGCCTCTGCAACTTTAAGGTATGGATGTAACTCTTGGTATGTTGGAGCAAATGTTCCTGGAAAACGCAGGATTTTTATGCCTTATGCCGGAGGCATTCCAAAATATAATGAGAAATGTGAAGAAGTTTCTAATAATGGGTATAAGGGGTATACGTTAGTTTAGGATTCCATTAATGCTCTTTGTTTAGAGTATGCGCAATTTTCACAAGATGGATTTGTTTTTGGGAGATCATGTGTAGTCAAGACTTTTAGCATTTCGTCTAGTTTTGAGTCTATCCAAGAAGTATCCCATGTGTATGGAATTAATTTTTCCTGAAATAACATTTTTCCATAAAATCCTTCAGTTTCTTTTATTCCATTACATACATAAAAGAATGCTGTCGAGGAGACTCTGAAGTTGTTTTTTTGGAATAAATAAACATAAAAGTCGATTTGCTTTTTGTATCCTTCATGATAGTAGTTTGAAAGGTAATATGAAGGTGTTAGAGGTTGATTATTTGATTGAGATTTGTAGTCAACTATAATTAATTCTTGATTAGATAAATCAATCCAGACATCATCAACTCCTCCTGTAAGTAGTATGTTGGAGTTTGGTAATTGATATTGGACTCCGTGATGTAAAGAGTCTCGCCACTTGTCCATGTCAGGGTGCTTAAACGGGACAATATTAGTCAGTCCGGATTCTTCGAAAATTCTATGAGGTGTTTGGGTTTCTCGACAAACATCAAATTCTTTTTTTAGTAGATCGTCAGTTAGTGAGTTGAGAGACCATCCTGGCATAGATGGTGATGCTAATCCTTTTACTCTGTCTAAGTAAAAGCATCTTTGGCAAGTCAGAAAGTCAGAAAATTTTCCCCTACTTAATTTAAAGGGTTTATCAGAATTTGGTGAATATATGTTTCGGGATCGTTTTCCGGGAGCTTCTACAAATTCTCCTTTACCATTTCTTTTTAAGCTTAGCAATAATTTCCTCCTAACTTAAAATTGATCATACATAAAAAAAACTAGTATTTTAAGTATAAACAGGCATGGTTTAGGCGCAAATTAGATTACATCTTCTAATTTATATAGTTTGGGTCGCGATGTAAATGAAATTTGCTGATGTGTATATTCGTCATTTTTGTATGAATATATATAATTAATAGTGGTATTCCACTAGGATATACTTAAAGAATTATTCAGATCAATCATAGGTTTTGGTGTGCTATAATTTCAAAATCTACCAAATTGATAACGCTTATACGTATGCCAAACTACGAAGATTTAAAGGTATTTACAGGAAATTCTCATCCACAACTTGCAAGGAATATTTGCAAGTACTTAGATATTCCTTTGGGGGAATGTGAAGTTTTCAAGTTCAGCAATGATAATACTTTTGTGAAATTCAAAGAAAATATTCGTGAACGAGATGTTTTTTTAGTACAAACTTTTTCTGATCCAGTAAATGATCATATTATGGAATTGTTGATAATGATTGATGCTGCTAAGCGTGCCTCTGCCGGTAGGATTACAGCAGTAATTCCTCATTACTCTTACGGTAGGAGCGATAAAAAAGATCAGCCTAGAATTCCTATTACTGCTAGATTAGTAGCTAACCTTCTAACAGTAGCTGGTTCTGATCGTGTTTTGACTGTGGATTTACATGCAGGTCAAATCCAAGGGTTTTTCAATATTCCCGTAGATGAATTGACCGCTGTTCCAATGTTAGCAGGATATTTTAAAGATAATCATGTAGATATTGAGGTTGCTTCTGCTACTGATGCTGGTGATGTAAAAAGAACAAGAGATACTGGTAGATACTTAAATGTTCCTATTTCTTTGGTTGAAAAACATCGTATAGGCAATGAAGATAAAGTGGAGTCAATGAGTTTAGTTGGAAATGTAACTAACAAATCTACATTGATAGTTGATGATGAAGTGGGAACAGGTGGCACTGTTATAGCAACAGCTGAAGCTTTGACAAGCCATGGTGCTAGAGAAATTTATTGTGCTGCTACCCATGGAGTCATGTCCGGTGATGCGAGACAAATATTAGAATCTAGTAGTATCAAAGAAATCGTAGTTACTGACACATTACCTGTGAATAACCTGCAAAGAGATTCAAAAATCACAGTTCTGTCTACTGCCCCTATGTTGGGAGAGGCGATTAAAAGAATTCATCATGGACAATCTGTAGGTGCAATGTTTGGTTCCTCACTTAGCGCAACATTTGTAGCAACTCACAGAATGAATATCTAAGATTCGGAATTTTATTATGGGATTTTTAGATAAAGTAAATTCTTTAATAGGTAACTCCAACGAGAAAGTTATAAAAAAGCTTGAAGCGATAGTCAGTGAAATTAATTCACTTGAGAATGAATATCAAAAGTTTTCTCATGATCAAATTAAAGACCAATCATTAAAACTGAAAAAATCTGTACAATCTGGAATTTCGTTAGATGAAATTTTACCCCAGGCGTTTGCATTGGTTAGAGAAGCTAGTGTTCGGACGCTAGGTCAACGTCATTTTGATGTTCAATTACTCGGTGGGATAGTTTTACATCAAGGTAAAATATCAGAAATGAGAACAGGTGAAGGTAAAACATTGGTGTCTACCCTTCCTGCATATTTAAACTCCCTAAGTGGTCAAGGGGTGCATTTAGTAACAGTAAATGATTATTTGGCAAAAAGAGATGCTTTATGGATGGGTCAAATTTATGATTATTTAGGAGTCTCTGTATCTGCGTTACAACATGATTCAGCAATAGCATATGATCCATCAAGTATAAAAAATCAACATGATGAACCAATCAGAAAGATTAGCAGAGATGAAGCATACTTAGCTGATATCACATATGGAACTAATAATGAATTTGGATTTGATTATTTGAGAGACAATATGGTTGATTCACTTAATCAAAGAGTCCAAAGAAATAGAGCATTTGCTATCGTTGATGAGGTAGATAATATTTTGATTGATGAAGCAAGAACTCCATTGATAATAAGTGGCCCTTCTCAACAAAATCCAAACGAATATCTTCAATTTTCTAGAATTGCACCTATGCTGGAGATTGGTACAGATTTTTCTATTGAAGAAAAACATAAATCTATAGCATTTTCAGAAAAAGGGATTTCAAAAATTGAAAACATTTTAAAGTTGGATAATCTATATGACCCACAAAATTATTCCAAAGTTCATTTTGTTGAAAATGCAGTCAGAGCTCAATATGTTTATTCAAAAAATGTGGAGTATGTTGTTAAAAATGGTGAAGTTATCATAGTAGATGAGTTTACTGGTCGATTAATGGAAGGAAGGCGGTATTCAGATGGATTGCATCAAGCTATTGAAGCAAAAGAGAAAGTAAATGTTCAAAGAGAGTCTATCACTTACGCCACCATTACCTTGCAAAATTATTTTAGGTTGTATGAAAAATTGGCAGGTATGACAGGAACTGCAGCTACTGAAGCGGAAGAATTTTGGAAAATATACAAATTAGAAGTTGTATCTATACCCACAAATAATCCTATCAAAAGATTAGATCATACAGATTTAATCTTTAGAGATGAAGAATCGAAGTACGCAGCTGTGATTAATGAAATTACTGAAAAAATTGCTATAGGTCAACCTGTCTTAGTTGGTACCACAGATATAGATAAATCTGAAAAAATCAGTCAAATGTTAAAAAAACGAGGTGTCAAACACGAAGTACTTAATGCTAAGCACCATCAGAGAGAAGCATCAATTGTTGCTGAGGCAGGCAGACCGGGTGCAGTAACAGTTGCAACAAATATGGCTGGTAGGGGAACTGACATAGTTTTAGGAGGTAATCCTGAAATTAGTGACATTGATTTTGACAAATGGAAATTAGATCATCAAAAAGTATTAGATTTAGGAGGTCTTGCAATTATTGGAACTGAGCGTCACGAAGCGAGAAGAATTGATAATCAATTGAGAGGACGTGCAGGCCGTCAAGGTGATCCGGGTGAAACAAAATTTTTCTGTGCTCTAGATGATAGCTTAGTTAAACGATTTGGCGGTGAAAGAATAGGGTCAATCATGGATTGGGCAGGAATGGAACGCGACGTTCCTATAGAAAACAAAATGATATCAAAGTCTATTGAAAATGCTCAAGTTAAAGTTGAATCATTTCATTTTGATATGAGAAAACATTTGGTTGATTACGATGATGTAGTAAATAATCATAGGGATATCATCTATCAACAAAGAGATAAAGTTTTGTCAGGTACTATATTAAAAGATCAGATATTAAGTCAGGTTACTGAAGAGATTTCCAATGTCATTGACTCAAATATGTACGGAGCTGACCGTAGTTTATGGAGTGTTGACCAGGTTAAGTTGGGGTTGCAATCTATAGTGCCATTGAATCAAGATTTGTTAGATGACGATAAGATTTTTCAAGTTGATTCACACGAATATAAAAGTCAAGTAATTGATTGGGCAAACATGTTGTACGAAAAAGCTGAAGATACTATGACTTCTGATGTCTGTAGAAAATTAGAGCAAAATTTAATGTTAAGGGCTATAGATACTAATTGGATACAACATTTAACAAATATGGATAATTTAAGACAAGGTATTGGTTTGCAAGCTGTTGGTCAAAGGGACCCTTTGGTTATGTACAAAAAACAAGGACATGAATATTTCCAAAATTTACAAGAAAGAATTTCTGATGACGTAATTCATGTGATTTTTAGATCTTTGATAGAGCAATCTGCTAAAGTTCAAACTTCAGTAATGCAATCTGTGACTTCTGCAAAACAATCATCCGTAAAGATATCTGATTCAAAAATAGGTAGAAATGAAAAATGTCCATGTGGAAGCGGTAAAAAGTACAAAAAATGCATTTTAGATCCTAATTGTGGGTTAACTTCTAAGCAGAAATAGATTGCAATATAGCATCAATTCTTTTGCTTCTTTCTTCAGCATTTTTGAGTCTGTCACGTTCTTTATCGATAATTTCGGGAGGTGCTTTTTCTGTGAAATCTTTGTTGGACAATCTTTTAGATAGAGAAGTAATGTATTTGCTAATTTCATCCTTTTCTTCATTTAAACGAGAAATTTCATCAGATACATTTAGTGATGTACCTAAATCTACATAAGCAATACCGTTTTCTATGACTATTGAAATTTTCTGTTGAATATTAATTTGATCTGCAGTTTGAAAAATCGAAAGTTGAGATAATCCAGATAGCTCTTTAATAAATTCTGATTGGGCTGCAAAGAAATCATTTCTTGAAGTAGTAATGATTTCACAACTAATTAATTGAGTGGATGGAACCTTAAATTCGGCCCTTAAATTTCTGATGGAGCGAACTAACTCAAACAATTCACTCATTTTAGATGTTTTGATAGAGCTTGGATCAGTAAATTTAGGATAAGGTGCTTCAATTAAAGCTGATGGCCATTTTTCGTTTGTATTAAATTTGTTTTTGAAAATACCCCAAATTTCTTCAGTAATGAAAGGTATAAATGGGTGAAGTAATCTTAATGTTTGTTCTAGTGTGTAAGAAATTGTGTTTAAAGCTTCATAGCTATTGTCTTGGATTTTTAATCTAATTTTGACTAATTCTATGTACCAATCACAGAATTCATTCCAAAAGAAATCATGAGCAGTAGTTTGAGCTTCACCAAACTGGTGATTTTCCATCAATTGATTGATTTCACTAGTGATTTGATGAAGTCTATCGACAATCCATTTGTCATGAATATGGTTTAATTCTTTAGCAATTGGATATATTGGCTTTTGGTTTTCTTTGTCTAGACAAGCTAAAACAAATCGTGCAGCGTTCCATAATTTGTTGTTAAAGTTACGGCTAGCTTCAAGTTTTTGTTCGTTGATTCTTACATTGTTTCCAGCAGATGTGCCTGTTGTTAATGCAAACCTAACTGAGTCAGCTCCATAAGAGTCAATTAATTCTAAAGGATCCACTACATTTCCTTTAGTTTTGCTCATTTTCACCCCTTCAGGGTCCAATATTAATCCATGCAGATAAATAGTGTGGAATGGGATTTCGCCCATATTTTGGATGCCCATCATAATCATTCTAGCAACCCAAAAAAATAGAATGTCATATCCTGTTTCTAGAACAGAACCAGGATAAAAATAATCTAAATCATCAGTTTGATCGGGCCACCCTAACGTTGAATGTGGCCATAATCCAGAACTAAACCAAGTATCTAACACATCGGGATCTTGGATTAATGATTTTGATGGACATTTTGGGCAGTATGTTGGGTCTTCATATTCAACGATCATGTCATCACAATCATTGCAATACCATACTGGTATTTGATGTCCCCACCATAGTTGTCTGCTTACAGACCAATCGCGAATATTATCCATCCAATTAAAATAAACATTTGTAAATCGTTCAGGTACTATTTTTATTTTGCCATCTCTTACTGCATCTCTGGCTGGTTTAGCTAACTCTTCAATTGATACATACCATTGTTTACTGATTAGAGGTTCAATCAAATCATCGCATCTATCACAATGGCCTACTGAATGGTCATAATCTTCAGTTTCTATTAGAAGTTCTTGTGATTCTAAGGCTTCTACAACTTTTATTTTACAATCTGATCTATTTAATCCTTTAAAGTCACCAGCGTGCTCATTCATAATCCCATCTTTTGAAATTACACTAATACTTTGAAGGTTATGACGAAGCCCGATTTCAAAGTCGACAGGATCATGTGCTGGAGTAACTTTTAATGCTCCAGTTCCAAATTCAATTTCTACAGCGGAATCTCCAATAATTGGAATAGTTTTGTTCATTAATGGCAAAATTACTTCTTTGCCTATTAAATGACTAAATCTATCGTCGTTAGGGTTAACAGCAACTGCAGTATCACCCATCATAGTTTCAGGTCGAGTTGTAGCTACTGTCAAAGAATTTGAATTATCAGCCAATGGGTATTTTATTTTATATATTTGTCCCTTGATATTTTTATATTTCACTTCAAGGTCCGACAGGGCAGTTGAACACCGTGGGCACCAGTTAGTAATTCGTTCACCTCTATAGATCAAATTGTTTTTGTATAAATCAACAAATGTTTTACGCACTGCCTTTTTAGGGCCCTCATCTAGAGTGAAAGATTTTCTAGTCCAGTCACATGAAGCTCCTAACCTTCGTATTTGTGTATAAATTCTATCGCCATATTCATGTACCCATTCCCAAATACGACTTTCGAATTGTTCTCTTCCTAGCTCGTACCTATTAGTTCCTTCTGAAGCTAAAAGGCGTTCTACGACTACTTGAGTAGCTATTCCTGCATGATCTGTTCCTGGTAGATATAACGTGGGGTCTCCATTCATTCTATGCCATCTAACTATCATATCTTCTAATGCGATTGTTAAAGCATGTCCCATATGTAATTGCCCAGTAACATTAGGGGGGGGGCATGATCATTACAAATGGAGTTTTGTTTTTATCAATTGTAGGAGTGAAGTATCCTGTGTTTTCCCAATACTCATAAATTCTAGTTTCAGTAGATTTTGGGTTGTAAGGTTTTGCGAAAATTGTTTGCCAATCTGTCATATAAATATCCTGAATGTATTATACAGAGTACGTATCAGAATCTTGATGAGAATTTTTATTTAGCTTTTTACTTAAATGTAATCCTTCTAAAATGAACTCAAACATTGAAACTTGTATTGATTTTTCTTTTGATTCACCTAATTGCATTAACAATTCAGAAAGTCCAGTGATTTGTTCTATGTTTTGGAGATATAGAGATTCAGGTATTTCTGATCCAACTTCAATAGACAATCCATTTTGAAAATGATTAATTAGGCTATCAAATAATTCTAAATTAAATTTTGAATTAAAGACATTTAAAACAGCCCTTGATATTACATTAGATATAATTGAGTTTTCTTGACCTTCTTCAACTGTTTCCAGCTCTACTTTACCCATAGTTGAGGGTATTAAAAATTCAAGATCACATATTCTAGGAGATGTATTTGAATTAGTAATTAATGTTCTTCTAAAAGCTTGGCTTATAAGTGTTTCATAATTAGCGATAGATACCCTTAAACTAACTCCTGAACTTTGATTGATTTCCGGACTTTTTCTAGAAAGATGCGTGATTTCAGCTACGATTTCACGCATAAATTCAGGAACTAAAACAGAATTTTCAGAATCATCAAATTTTCTGTATTCTTGTTCAATGATGTTTAGTTCTTCTTCAATTGATGAAGGGTAATGGGTTCTGATCTGTGCTCCGTATCGATCTTTTAAGGGAGTAATGATTCTCCCTCTATTTGTGTAGTCTTCGGGATTTGCTGTAGCTACAATCAGCATGTCCAAGGGTAATCTGATTTGAAATCCTTTGATCTGAATATCTCTCTCTTGCATCAAATTAAACAAACTTACTTGAATTCTTTCTGTTAAATCAGGTAATTCATTAATACAAAAAATTCCTCTATTTCCTCGAGGTATCATTCCGTAATGAATTGCTAATTCGTCCGATAAATACCTACCTTCTGCGATTTTAATAGGGTCTATTTCTCCTATTAGGTCAGATACTGACACATCAGGTGTAGCAAGCTTTTCAGAATATCTTTTTTCTTTGTTTAGCCATTCAATAGGAGTACCATCACCTTTTTCTTCGATGATTTCCTTAGCATAAGAAGTAATAGGATTAAGTGGATCGTCATTAATTTCTGATCCCTGAACATAGGGTATTTCATCATCAAGTAAATCTAGTAGATTTCTAATTATTCTTGATTTAGCTTGTCCTCGTTCTCCTAATAAAATGATATCTTGACCGGCTAAAATTGCGTTTTGAATTTGAGGAATGACTGTATTTTGAAACCCGATAATATTTGGAAAAACAGTATCGTTTTGAGCTAGTTTTTTTACTAAGTTACTTCGAATTTCAGACTTGATTGATTTACTGATGTATCCCGAACTTTTAAGTTCGCCCAAAGTTGATGGAAGGTTTTGGTTCATTTTTGTCTCCTAAATCTTTGTTCGAAATATTTCAATTGCTGCATATCCTATTTCATCACCAGATAACTTGATATCAGGTTTTTTGATTTTGATTCGAACTGATGAGATTTTAAATGATTCTAATAAAGTTTTGGATATTTCCTCACATAGTGATTCTAGTAAATTTTTTGAACTTGTTTGCATTATTTGTTTGATAATTTCGTAAACATTGGAGTAATCAATTGTATGTTTTAAATTATCAGATTTTCCTGCTGTGGATAAATCTGTATAAAGTTCTAAATCGACTATGAAATTTTGGCCATTCTTTTTTTCATCAGGATAAACTCCATGATACGCAAAAAAATTCATTTCATTTAGTATTATTCTGTCTGAAGAATGGTTCAATGTAATCTTAAATTATTCCCATTTCTTTAGATATGTTTAGTAACGATTCAGCTCTTTTTACTACAGGGACGTCTATTACTAAGCCGTCTAAAGATGTTGATCCCCTACCCTGTTTTTTAGCCTCTTCAAAAGTTTTTATTACTTTTTTTGCGTGATCTATTTCTTGTATAGAAGGAGAGAAGCAATCGTTGATAATATCTATTTGATCCGGATGAATAGCGAATTTGCCTTTAAATCCTATAGATTTTGCAAATAAGCTGTTTTCTTTAAGAGCATCGGGATCTTTAAATGCAAAAAATGGTGTATCTAATGCGATTACATTAGCTGCTCTTGAAGCTACTGAGAGTTGGTTTCTTGCAAAGAAAATTTCATTTTCATTTTCTGTGCGATGTATTCCCATATCGTTAGTGAAATCTTCAGCTCCAAAAGCTGATCCAACTATACGTTTATTTGAGGTTAAAATTTCGTATGCATTGATAATAGCTTGAGCAGTTTCCATCCATAAAATTAACTTGATGGAACCTTCTTGAATCTTTTTTTCTTTTTCTGCTTTCGAAATCAAATTAGATATTTCTTGAACATCTTTGGATGAGTAAATTTTTCCGATTGCTATAGCAAAAACATTTTGATTAATTACTGCTTGTAAATCTTCTTTTAGTATGCCAGTCTCTAACGCATTTACTCTAGGAATTAGAAGTTTAGATGTTTGCGAAAGCATATCTAGGTGATTGTGTACAATATTTCTTGCATCGTCTTTGTTGTCCCAAGCGACAGAATCTTCTAAATCAGGAATAAATGCATCAGGAAAAACATTTGGAGCTTTATTAAGCATTTTAGGTTGATTACCGGGTATAAATAACAAACTTCTTAAATATAACAAATCATACCTCTATCAATTTTGAACATTTCGGAGTATATCATTAGAATTGATGAAAGTAATTGAATCATTTGGAGGATCTGTGTCAGATAAATTAGAGATTTATGGTATCGCATCTTCAAATGAATTTGCTTCTGGCGATAGTATTTCTCAAATGATTTTTGAAAACATGGTTAAATTTTCTGGAATTCAAAATCATGATTTGTTTGTGATAACTCAAAAAATTGTCTCAAAATCAGAATCTAGAACTATGAATTTGAATAAAATAGAACCTTCATTGATGGCTATTGATCTAGGTTTAAAAACTTCTAAAGATCCTAGGTTAGTACAGTTGATTTTAGATGAATCTAAAGAAATCATAAGAATTGATGAATTGAGAGGTATTTTAATTACTGAAACTAATCAAGGATTTATTTGCGCAAATGCTGGTATTGATTCATCTAATGTACCTGGTGATCCATATGTAACTTTATTGCCTATTGATAGTGATGTCTCAGCACAAAATATTAGACAAGAATTAATTAAGAAATCAGGAATTGATGATTTAGCAGTAATAATTTCTGATACTTTTGGAAGACCATGGCGTGAAGGACATATGAATTTTGCTATAGGTTCATCGGGGATCAACCCTTTTATAGATTATTCAAATTCTGTTGACTCTGTAGGAAAACTTTTGAAAGTTACAAAAATTGCAATTGCTGATGAGTTTGCCGCAGCATCTGAATTAGTTACAGGTAAAGTCGATATGGTTCCAGTAGTATTGATCAGGGGTGCTAGATTCCAAAGAAGTGATTCAGCTAAAATATCTCACACTCTTAGAGATAAAGAAAATGATCTTTTCAGATAATTATTCTAGGGTAATAATTTATAGGCTGAATCCCAAAAATCATATTCATGGTGACTGCTAGTAATAAAAATGTTTTCAAGATCATTTTTGTATTTCTCTGAAACATTGTTTGCTTCTATATCAATAAAACATTTAATTTGATTTGATAATTCTTCGAATTCTTTTGAACTATATAATTCAATCCATTTGGAATATAACGGAGAATTATCTGGTAATCCTTTAGATTTTAAATTTTGACCGATTTCAGAATATCCCCATGCACATGGAAGAATGGATACAGCTATATCAAGTGCAGATTTTGAGTATGCAACTTTAAGTAAGTGATTTGTATAAGATTGAGTGACTTTGGATGGAAGTGTTTTTTCTAACTCTTGTTTCGTAATTCCAAAATCACTACAGAAACTAATGTGAAGATCCATTTCAGTATTAATAGTTTCATTCAGTAATGAAGAGAAAAATTTTATATCTGAGATTTTTTCTGTTTTTGCTACGCATATGGCTATAACTTTACAAAATTCAATAAGGAATATGTAATCTTGTTTCATGAAGTACTGAAAGTTGGTTAAAGGTAATTTGCCATCTCCAATTTCTTGAATAAATGGATGAGATTGTTCTTTTTCCCATAATTCATTTACCTGAACTCTAAGATGTTTAGAAAAACTCATTTGGAAGCCTTAGAAATAGTGATTTTTGTACCTGGGGCAATAGAACGGAAAACTTTTTCATCTCCTGAAATGGATCCAATTATATTTACTGGACTTGCAGCTCTTATTTCATCGCCATTACTTGCAGGTGTTTTTCCATAAAAAATACAAAAGGCATTTCCAGGAGGCCAGAAGGCCAAAGTCCCTGAATCAACTACTTCTGTAGAATTTGAGTCTTCGGGGAAGCTTAAATCTATAGAAAAATAGATTTCATCTCCCCAAGTATTACAATTGGAGGTGATTGGAAGTAATTCCCAAATTTGTGAAGAACAAGATGAATTATTTAAAGTACCAGTGACTTCTAACTCTCCTACAGAAATATTTATTTCTAGTGGATCCATAGCATTTGAACCTTTCTATTATTTTATATACTCTCTATATTATCAATAAAAATTAAAGGAAGTACCATGCCAGTAATTGATCATAAAGAATTGCGAAAAATATCTTCTGAACTTTTGAAAGCTGTAGGGGCTTCAAATGAAGAGTCAGAAATAATTGCAAGGCATTGTATTGACGCAAATTTGGTTGGTCATGATTCACATGGAATAATTCAAATTCCTACTTATATAGATCGTGTTGAAAGAGGTCACATCATTCCTGGAGCTGAAATTGATATTTTAAAAGAGTCCCCTACCACTACAGTAGTTGATGGTAATTGGGGATTTGGGTATGTGGTAGCTGAAAAAACTATGAACAGATTAATAGAAAAAGCTAAAACACATAGTATAGCTGCTGGAACAATTCATAGACAAAGTCACATTGGAAGATTAGCAGATTATCCGATTATGGCTGCGAATGAAAATATGATTGGCATTATAACTGCAGATTCTGGTAGATCAGCCAAAAATGTAGCCCCATTTGGTGGTAGAGAAAAAAGATTAGGTACAAATCCTCTGTCTATAGCGATGCCTAGTAATTTGGATGGTCCGTTTTTTTTGGATATGGCTACGAGTGCCGTAGCTGCTGGAAAAATTTCTTTGGCATCTGCAAGAAATGAGTCTATTCCAGAGGGTTGGATTTTAGATAAAAATGGAAATTCTTCTACCAACCCAAACGATTTGAAAGATGGTGGAGTAATGCTGCCACTTGGAGGGCAAGAAGGCCATAAAGGATACGGATTATCATCAATGATCGAGATTTTTTCAGGAATATTGCCCGGTCTTGGTTTTGGTCATGATCCATCTGGTAGACATAATGATGGATGTTTTTTAGCGGTATTTAATATTTCAGCATTTAGAGATGTTAATGAATTTAAGAAAGAAGTTAGCGACTTTGCTATGTATTTAAAAAGTTCAAAAACTGCTACAGGATTTTCCGAAGTATATTACCCTGGAGAAATTGAACAAGTTAAAAAAATAAAAAACATTAGTGATGGTATTAATGTAGAAGACAAAACATGGCAACAACTTAAAGATTTAGCAAATCATTATGAAGTTCTATTAGATTATGATTTTTAAATAATCCCCGAAATTACATCTCCCATTTTGGTAGTGTTGACTACTGTTCCTCCATCAGATGCAATATCTGCTGTTCTATATCCTTCAGATAAGGCTGAATCCACGGCTTTTTCTATAGCTTCAGCTTCTTGGTTAAGGCCAAATGAAAGTCTTAACATCATTGCAGTACTCAGTATTGATCCAATTGGATTTGCTATTCCTTTTCCTGCAATATCTGGTGCACTACCATGAATGGGTTCATATAGGCTTAATTTAGTGATTTTTGATTTTTTGCCAGGTAATTCTGCCAAGCTGGCAGAGGGTAACATTCCCATTGAACCTGATAAAACTGAAGCTTCGTCAGTTAGAATATCTCCAAATGTGTTTTCAGAAACTATCACATCAAAACTTGCAGGATTTCTGATCAGTTGCATCGCTGCATTGTCTACTAGAATGTGTTCTAGTTCTACTTCGGGGTATTCTGAAGATAATTCTACAGCAATTTCTCTCCACAAACGTGAAGATTCTAAGACATTTTGCTTATCTACTGAAGTAAGTTTTTTGTTTCTGTTTAGAGCTAATTCAAACCCTACTCTTAATATCCTTTCAATTTCTTTTTCTGTATATTTTAAAGTGTCTACTCCACGCCTGCCTAGGCTAGTGTTCCAACGTTTTTTTGGTTTTCCAAAATATAGTCCTCCTGTTAATTCTCTTAGGACCATCATATCGACACCTTTGAGTAAATTAGGTTTGATGGGACTAGAATTAATTAGAGCTGGATAAACTTTTACAGGCCTAAGATTAGCAAATAATCCCAGCGATTTTCTTACGGCTAAAATGCCGTCTTCAGGTCTTGTGTTTGCTGCAGGATCATCCCACTTTGGTCCACCTACTGCTCCAAGTATTATTGCGTCTGAGTTGTTGCAAGTTTCTAATGTTTGATCAGGTAATGCTGTTCCAAATTTGTCAATTGCACAACCTCCAATCATTTCATTTTTTAAATTAAAATCATGATCAAATTTTACAGAAATAGCATCTAAAACTTTCATAGATTCTGCCACTACTTCAGGCCCAATACCGTCTCCACCTAATATTGCTATGGTTGCTTGCATTTAGTTCTCCTGTTAATTAGCTACAATATTTATTAGTTTTCCGGGAACAAAAATAATTTTTCTCACGTTTTGATCCATAATATGTGATTTGATTTTATCGCTATTTAAAGCAATCTTTTTTGCTTCTTCTTCTCCAATTTGTGATGAAGTAATTATTTTGTCTCTAACCTTCCCGTTAATTTGGATGATAAGAGTGATTTCATCATCTTCAGATAGATTTTGATCAAATTGAGGCCAAGATTGGTTATGTACACTAAAGTCATTTTGATTTTTAGCCCACAATTCTTCTGCAAGGTGAGGAACAATTGGTGACATCATTAAATATAAGTTATTGGTTAGGGTGATCCAAACATCAGTAGATACTTTTGATCTAACATTCGATTCAGACAGTGCATTGGTGAATTCCATTAAACCTGAAATAGCAGTGTTGTATTTAAAGTTATCTATATCTTCTCCAACTTTTTTAATAGTTTTATGAAGTAATCGGATTAATTTTTTTTCTATGTCAGGATCTGATTTGTATGAACTGCATTCTTTTGGTAGTTCTGAAACATCCCACACTCTATTAAGCCACCTGGTGGCACCATTAATTCCTGAATCATTCCATTCTCCCCCTTGTTCCCATGGCCCTATAAACATTAAGTATGTTCTTACTGTATCGGCACCGACTAATGATACATAATCATCAGGAGCTATCACGTTACCTCGAGATTTACTCATTTTTGCGCCCTGATAAATGATAGTTCCTTGATTAAATAATCTTAGGAATGGTTCGTCAAAATCTATTAATCCTAAATCTCTAGTAGCTTTAACAAAAAATCTAGAATATAACAAATGCATTACAGCGTGTTCCACTCCACCGGTATATTGGTGAACTGGATTCCATTGAGATGTTTGCTGCTTTTCAAATGGACCATCTTCATAATTTGGGCTTGGGAATCTTAGGAAATACCAAGAAGAATCTACGAATGTATCCATTGTGTCTGTTTCTCGGATGGCTGCTTTTCCACAGTCAGGACAATCTGTATTGATAAAATCTTGGTTAAGTTTTAGTGGAGATTCTCCAGTTGGTAAAAATTCTGCATCTTCAGGTAATAAAACAGGGAGTTGAGATTCTGGAACTGGTACAATTTTTGGATTGTCTTGAGTACCGCATGGGGCGTTGTAGCAATAAACTATAGGTATTGGGGTTCCCCAGTATCTTTGACGAGAAACGAGCCAGTCTCTAATTCTATAGTTGATTGTTCGTGTGCCCATTGAGTTTTTCTCGATATGGCGAGCTATCTCAACTTTGGCTTTTGTGTTTTCTAATCCATTGAATTCACTTGAATTTACCTGAATCCCTGGTCCAGTGTAAGCCTCTTTCAGAGGTTCTCCATTCCATTCAGGTGGTGATACTACTACTTTGATTTCTAAGTTGTATTTATGTGCAAATTTGAAATCTCTATCGTCATGTGCAGGAACTCCCATTACTATTCCTGTTCCGTATGAATTGAGAACATAGTCTCCAATTAAAATAGGCACCCTGTCTCCTGTAAGCCTGTTTGTGCAGTAAGTACCTAAAAAAACACCTGTTTTTTCTCTATCTGTAGATAAGCGTTCTATATCTGAAGCTTTCCTAGCTTGATCAATGTAATTGTTTACGGATTCTTTTTGGTCAACAGATGTCAGCTGTTCTACTAGAGGGTGTTCTGGAGCTAACACTACAAATGTCACACCATAAACAGTATCAATTCTAGTTGTGAATGTGGTGAGAGTTTGTATTTCTAGATTGTATTCACTGATGTCGAAATCGTATTCAACACCTTCACTTTTACCAATCCAATTAGTTTGCATTGTATTAACTCTTTCAGGCCATTCAATTTTTGATTGATCGAGTAATTCTTCTGCATAATCAGTGATTTTTAAGAACCATTGATTCATATCTCTTTGAGAAACTAACGCGCTACATCTTTCACATTCTCCATCTAAGACCTGTTCGTTAGCCAAAACAGTGTTACATTTTGAGCACCAGTTCACCGGAGCAAAATCTCTATAAGCTAATCCGTTTTTGTAAAACTGCAAAAAGAACCATTGATTCCATTTGTAGTATTCGGGAAGACAAGTAATTATTTCTCTATCCCAATCGTACATTGGGCCAAGAGACTTCAATTGATTTCGCATTCTATTAATATTATCTAAGGTCCATTTGTGTGGATGTATTCCCCTTTGAATAGCAGCATTTTCAGCGGGTAATCCAAATGCGTCGAACCCCATGGGGTGTAAAACATTAAAGCCTTGTAGTCTTTTAAATCGTGCATGTATGTCGGCTCCTGTCATGGCATACCAGTGACCTACATGTAAATCTCCTGATGGGTATGGGTACATTGTGAGTTCGTACCATTTAGGTTTGGAGTTAGAATTATCTGTTTTGTATATTTTAGATTTGAGCCATTCTGATTGCCACTTAGGTTCAATTTCTTTGAATGGGAATCTAGGTTCTATAGTATTTGACGCAGGCATTAAAAATTCCTAGAGATATATTACTTGCCAAGAGCATTTACAACTGCGGAGCCTACTTGTTGGGTAGATGCAGTTCCACCGAGGTCAGGAGTTAACATATCTTTAGATTCAAGCAATTTAGTTACAGCATTTTCTATATCTAATGCTGCATCGTCATTTCCTAAGTGTCTTAGCATCATTGCCCCTGTCAGTATTTGAGCCATTGGATTAGCTATTCCTTGACCCATAATGTCTGGGGCACTTCCATGGACAGGCTCAAACATTGATGGGTATCGTTTTTGGGGGTCAAGATTAGCGCTAGACGCCAAACCCATACTTCCACTAATGATCGCACCAATGTCAGTCAAAATATCTCCAAACAGATTACTTCCAACAACCACATCGAATATCTCTGGTTTTCTAATAAAGTCCATTGCTGCAGCATCAATTAGCAAAGATGATGTAGAAATATTTGGGAATTCTGTTGAGACATTTTCGAATGCCCTATCCCAAACTATCATCCCGTATCCTTGAGCATTTGACTTGGTAATTGATGTTACGTGTTTCTTTTTATTTCTTTTTTCAGCTAGTTGAAATGCGTATCTGATTACTCTTTCGCAACCTTTTTTAGTAAATACGCCTGTTTGAATTCCTATTTCTTCGGGGAAATCTAAATATTGAAATCCTCCAACGTTTGCGTACTCTCCTTCAGTATTTTCTCTAATCACTACCATATCAATATCATAAGGATTTTTATTAGCTAATGGAGAAGTAATTCCTGGAAATAAAGTACTGGGTCGTTCACAAACATATTGGTCAAATCCTCGTCTAATGGGTAATAATAATCCGTTTAGGGTAATGTGATCTTGTATATCTGGATGTCCTACTGCTCCGAGGAATATGGAATCAAATTGTTTTAATGTGTCTAAACCGTCACTTGGCATCATTTCGCCATGTTTTTTATAGTATTCTGAACTCCAGGGAAGTTCAGTGAATTTGAGGTCAAAATCGTAATTTGCAGAAACCGCAGTTAAAACTTTCAACCCTTCTTCAACAACTTCAATTCCTATACCGTCACCTCTTATTACTGCGATATTGTGTGTAGACATATTTATACCTCTTAATATACCTGTAGTTTTTTTTGCAACCGAATCATACCTGAAAAAATCAAAGTTTAGTAATTTTTTCTATAGCAGATACTCCTATTTTTCTAACGTCTGTAGAAATTACAATAGGATAATGAGAATTATTAAGCAATTGGTCACGGTCTATAGCTACCCATTCTTTTGGCAAAACTTGTTGTGGATTGATAGGTTTGCAGTAATAGATTAAATCTATATGTTGATGAAATCCATCCACCGGATCATCGATATCTTCTATTAAAATGTGTTCAGGAGGAATTAGGGATTTTGGGTAATCAAAATTGAATTTTTCAGAATCTGATATTAATTCAACTTTAATAGATGTTTCTTCATATACTTCTCGAATGACTGCTTGGTTAGGATCTTCATTCAGTTCTATATGCCCTCCAGGTGGAAGCCACATTTTTACTTTTGGATGAAAATGTAACAGTATAGAATTGTCTATTACTACATATCCAGTAGCAGTGAAATGTCTATCCATTATTTATTCCTGTTTGTTGTTTACATTGACTTTAATGCCAGTATTAAATATATTTTGTTCATGGGGAGCTCAGAGCTGAGAGGGTAAATTGTACCGACCCAAAACCTGAACTGGATAATGCCAGCGTAGGGATTATTCCCCTACTTTAACAAATTTGAGGATTTATTATGTCAGATTATTTGGAAATTGCAGGGAAAAAGTTTTCGTCAAGGTTAATGATTGGTACGGGTAGACACCGAACTATGGATGAAATGGTTGCCTCCATTAAATCTTCTGGGACTGAAATTATTACTATAGCTATTGGACGATTAAATCTTGATGATCCAAATGAAAAATCTATATTAGATTATTTCGATTGGCAAAAATACACTATTTTACCTAATACTGCTGGTTGTAAGAATGAAGATGAAGCTGTGTTTGTAGCTAAATTAGCTAGAGAAGTCACTGGGTCAGATTGGATAAAATTAGAGGTTATACCTGACCCTGCTCATTTATTACCAGACCCCATTGGAACATATAATGCTGCAAAAACTTTAGTGGGGCTTGGATTTAACGTTTTGCCTTATATTAGTGCAGATCCTGTATTAGCAAAAAGACTAGAGGAAATTGGTTGTGCAACAGTTATGCCTTTAGGGTCAGGAATTGGTACAGGTCAAGGAATTATTACAATGGAAGAGATTAAAATTATTATTGAAAATTCCAATGTTCCTGTTGTTGTTGATGCGGGCTTAGCAGTTCCTTCACATGCTTCTGAAGCATTAGAAGCTGGTGCTGATGCTGTATTAGTTAATACAGCTATTGCTCAGGCTCAAGATCCAATATTAATGGGAGAAGCATTTCGAGATGGTGTTGAAGCAGGTCGTAAAGCATTTCTAGCAGGCAGAATCCCATTTAAAAATCAAGCAGTTTCTAGTAGCCCTGGTGCAAATGTTTCTGAGAAGTCATGATTTTTGATACTCCGATTTTATGTTTAGTAACAAATCAACTACGATCTGATAATAATCGCACTCTTGAAACCATTGAATCTGTAACTTCGTGTGGTGTTAATATGATTCAAGTTCGTGAAAAATCCATGCCTATAGATTCTTTAGTTGCTTATGTAAAAAAAATTAATTTTGTTAAAAATGATTCGTTATTGATTGTAAATTCAGATTTCCAAATTAATCAATTTGTTGATATAGATGGTATTCATCTATCAGAATCTACTGAACAGCTTGATACTTCTATAAGTTCTCATTTGATTGTTGGACAATCTGTTCATTCAATTGAATCTGCTAGAATTGCGTATTCAAACAATGTTGATTATATAGTCGCTGGAACTATTTTTAAATCTAAATCCCATCCTGGTGGACCAATTTCAGGAACAAAATTGATAGCTCAAATTAAAAATGAATTAGATGTTCCAGTAATTGGAATTGGAGGTATTAATCAATTGAACGTTAAAGACGTGATGAATGCTGGAGCAGATGGAATAGCAGTAATTGGGTCAGTATTAGAGGCTCAAGATCCCGTTAATGCTACAAAAAGATTAAAAACTATTATGAATGAAAATTTCAGAGGTTGAAATGGACTTGATGAGTGTTTTTGTGAACGGGAAGAAAATAGAATTGGTACCTGGAGTATCGTTGTTAGAATATCTAGAATCTAACGATCTCATGAACCAAACTGCTTTTGCAGTTGCTTTGAATCAAGAAATCATTCAAAGAGATAATTATGGTTTGAAGATTCTATCAGAAGGTGATCGTGTAGAGATAGTCAAAGCCATTGGTGGTGGTTGAATATCTCTACACTAGCAGTTTTTAAATTTTAACGAGTTTTTGCATGGATCTTAATTCTCTAGGCGGATCCATTTTACTTCCATAATCACTATAGGCTACTTCTGCAACGTATATGTCCCCTTTGGAGTCTACAGCTATACCATGCGGAGAAAAAAATCTACCCTTTTGTTCTCCATAGCTGTCTCTGCCCACTCTGGCTAGAACTTCTCCTTTCAAATTTAATACTGAAACTCTAGGTCCTAGGTCTGTGCCAGTGTCATTAGACCCAATTCCGCAGAAGTATTCTCCTACATACATTAATTGCTCGCCTGTTAAGCCATTAAGAGTTAAAGAAGCAGCTCTAGACATATTGATCCATTGAGTTTCAAATTTCCCGTTCGAATCAAACACTTGAATCCTATGGTTTTCTCTGTCGGCTATATAAACCCATCCGTTGTCGTCTACAACAACATCGTGCACTATATTGAATTGATTTGGGTTGGTTCCTGATTCACCCCATGTGAAGAGTAAATTTCCATCCGGCGAATACTTATGAACTACAGCATTAGAATAGCCGTCAGCTACGTAAAACTCTCCAGTTCTTTTATCAATCCCTACTCTAGTAGGTCGGTTAAATGGCAACCCACTCATTTTGGGAGCATGTTCACCAGGAGTTCCTAAAGTGAACAGTAATTTACCATCTGAAGTAAATTTTCTGACTGTACTGTCCCCGTTATCTACGCAAAAAATTTCATCGTCAGGTCCGACAGTAATGCCATGAGGGTTTGAAAATACTCCTTCTCCCCAGGTGTCAACAATGTCTCCATCTGAGTTAAAAACAATCATTGGACTTGTTCCGCGATTAAATACATAAACTCTATCTTTAGAATCTACATCTACAGCAGTTGCTTCTTTATAAACCCAACCGTCAGGTAGATTACCCCAATTTAAACCTGTAACTTGGTATTTAAAGTTTCCTTCACCTAAAATTACATTTCCCTCTGTATCTTGGTCAGCTGTATGCCCTTCTTCTTTAATACCAAATTCCCAGTCGTGATTTTTATCTTCGGCCATTGCATACTCCTAAAATAAGTTTGTGTTGCTATGTTGGTGCGATCTAGATATATTGTCAACCTATAGGAGAAATTAATGTCCAATAAAACTGAATTAACTATTGAACTAGAACAAGAACAAATTGATTGGTTAGCTGAAAATGTAGTAGATTTTGCTTTGCCAGATGAATCAAAGGCTGCAAGAGTACTTTTCGCTTTTGCTATGTCAGAAATTGATTCAGAAGAAATTTTTTCATCTGACAATTCAAAATGTTTATGTGGTTAGTTAAGAATTATATTTGTTCTAATTTATATATAAATTATTGACTCAAATCTTTCTCTCCAATAAGATTCTTTGATTAGATTTGATGTAATTCAAGTTTACAAACTCACTCACAGGATTGTATATGCCAAAAGTAAAATCTATTACTCTTCAACCCCTTCATGATTCAAAAGAAGTTAATTTACCTGATTTCAACCAAAAATATCTAGAAGATGTTTCATTTATGACAGCGATGACATTGGTCATGATGGGTAATTATTGTCAAACAGGTCATTTTGGAGGTCCACTTGCATATACTGCATACACGGTAGCATCACATTTAGCTGGTCCTGAATTGGGTGGTATGAAATACGACTATCGTAGGCCTAAGCACCCATATTCAGATAAATTCTTGCTAGCCGGTGGACACAATGCTCCTGTTACATATGCCCTTTGGATGGTTTTAGGTGAGGCTCTTCACAAACAATATAACCTCACTGGTGATTCAAAGTATTATGCTGATCCACACCAAACACTTTTGTCTATTGATTGTATAGGTTTTAGGCGATCGAAATCAGGAATGCAGACGATTTTATCTGATAACGGTTTGTCTGATCATCCACTAATGAAACAAGCGAAAATAAGAGGGATTCGAGCACTTTCTGGTCATTCTGAAAGTACTGATGTGACAAATGATGTTAACGGAGGTCCATCTGGTATTGGTGTTGCTACAGCAGCCGGAAAAGCAGCTTTTTGGGATATTGTTGGAGCTGGTGATTTAGGCCCGAAAATTATCGCTGTTGAAGGTGAATTTGCAATGACATCTGGGCATTCCCAAGAAATGAAAACTCAAGCACTTTCTCAACAGGTTGGTAAACGTTTAAGAGTTCTACTTTCTTATAATAACGCTGGTATTGATGACAGTCTCGTGGGAGGAGTTATTGATTCTAAATATGATGGTTACAGAATTGAAGATCAATGGGCTTCTTATGGTTGGAATGTTTTTTCGCTAGATGATGCCAATAATATTGAAGATGTAGTTTCTACATTTAAAGCTATGGAAGATTGGGATCCGAGTGATCGTCGTCCTATGATTTTGGTAGGAAAAACTGTTAAGGGATGGTGGCCAGCAGCAGAAAATGGTGAAATACCTGGCTATGGGGAACAAATAACTAGCTATTCTAGTCATCCTTACACATTTTCAATGAATTCAGATTACTTTGTTTCTTTAGCCAAGACATTTGAAAAAAAATATGGGGTTAAGTTTTTAGGAATTGACGATGGTCCAGTTTCTGATGAACGTGAAAGATTAATTCAATATAAAACAAATATAGATGTAATTATGTCTGTTTTAGATAAAACTGATTTGGGTAAATGGCTTGCAGATCATTTAGTTACAATCGGGGACCAAGTTTCTGATGATTTAAGTTTGAGGATTAATTCTAAAGAAGACCCATTTTTAGATGAAAGATTAGATCCTGAAAATTTACCTATAGAACCTCAAATCGTGTCTATGAGTAAACATAGTAGTGATGAGAGTAAAGATTTAAATATCAAACTTTTTGAAGAATTTGGTAATAAACGTGGTGGACGTAGAGCAATTTCTGAAATAGTAAAATGGATGAACTATGTGACTGATAACCGAATGGTTTTATTAGCTGCAGATTTAGCTGAATCTATTAACGTAGAACAAGGTGCTGTTTGGGGAACTTTTGATCCGGTAACAAATCCTACTGGAATTCGAATGAAATCAGCTATTCAAGAGGCTGGTAATGTATCTACTGCTGTAGGTTTAGTCAGTCAAACTGCGTCACTTGATCCTAGTGTTCACTCCGGTGTTTGGGCTTTAAGCGGGACATACGGTGCTTTTACGCCATTAATGTATCTTCCTGTAAGGGTGTGGAGTCAGCAAAATCAAGATAGCCCATTTAGAGTAGGCGTTTTAAATATTTTAGCAGGGCATTCAGGACCTGAAACTGCTGCTGATGCAAGAACTCATTTTGGTATTTTTTCACCTCAAGTATGGAAATTGTTTCCAAGAGACCAAATTATTAATTTGAACTTTTGGGATTATAACGATGTTGCGCCAGGATATTTTGCGGCAGCTAAGATTGCTGCACGTGATCCAAAAGTCGGAGTCATAGTAATAGAGTGTGCTCGTCCTGATTATCCTGTAGTTGATAGAGATAGTTTGGCAGATACTGATATTAGAGCTGCAGCCAAAGGCTTTTACCTAATTAGAGACTTTGATGATGATAAACCTAAACAAGGATACGTCGTTGTACAAGGTGCTTCAGCTACTAATAATATGATGAGTGTAATTTCTCAGATAGATGAATCTGGTATAAATGTTCGAATTATTTCTGCAATTTCTGAAGAATTGTTTAGAGCTCAATCAAAATCTTATCAAGATTCAGTTCTACCTGACTCTGCTAAATTCAATATGATGGTAATTAGTACAGGTACTAAAAGAATGTGGCCTGTTTCGTCAGTAGGGCCATTGACTGAGCAATATTCATTAGTCTCTGACTGGAATGATTCGTGGTTATCAGGTGGATCAGAAGAAGAAGTTTTACAAGAAGCAAATTTGGATTCTAAAACGATATTGAATGCCATTAAAAAATTTGCTGATGATTCTGAAAAACGAAAAGAAATACAATCGAATCTTTTGATGGATAATTAGTTTAGTTCCGCAAAAAGAGTTTGGATATAGTCAATGAAAATAGCATAACCTAAATTGCTTACCGGCCGTCCTTCACTGCTTTGTTCTACCCTGCTTGTATTAATCCCAAGTAATTCTCCTCGAGAATTTACTAACCCACCCCCACTGTTACCAGGGTTAAGCGCAGCATCAGTTTGAATGATTTGTTGATTTGAAATGATTACTTTTGCAGAAACTATTCCAGATGTAATTGTAAAATTTGAACTTAGAGGATAGCCTAATGCGTAGACATTTTCTCCAACTCTCGGATCAGTGATTCCTGATATGTCGAATGCATCATGATCGCTTGGATTGTTGACATAAATCAATGCAATATCATTAGTTGGATCATTTTTAATTAATGTTCCAGCCTTAATTGATTCATCAAAAAATTCAATTGACAGATTGTAAAAAGGTTTAATGATATGACTGTTTGTGATGATTAATTTCGAATAATTGTAGTCACTATTGAGACTTTCAACTATAACTCCACTACCAGAACTGTTTCCAGATTTAACTCGTACAATTTTTTTACTAGCTTCATTTAATATATTTGGTACTGTGGGAGTTGGAATTGGAGTAGGAGTAGGTGTAGGAGTTGGTGTGGGGACTGGAGTAGGAGTAGGAGTAGGAGTAGGAGTAGCAGTAGGAGTAGCAGTAGGTGTTCTCGTTGGGGTTGGAGGTATGGGTGTGATTGTAGGAGTTGAAGTCGGAACAGGAATTTGAGTTTGAAATTTTTCTAATTGGTAAATTTGTTTTTGCAAGTCTACGATTTGATTTTGAAGACTCATTGAAATTTTATCTTGTTCATGAAGTCGATCTTCATTGTTTTTGGCAGTAAAAAATATTTCATCTTGGTTATTTGAACAAGAAATTAAAAATACTAATAATGGAATTGTAAGGAACAGTCTAATGGTTTTCATTACGTCTAGTGTTGAATAATCTAACTATTTTCATTATCGTTTAAAATCACAACAATTAATAGGAAGAAATAAATTTATATGGCCAAAGATACTCAAATTGGTGGAATGTCTGTTGAAAAGCTAAATTATATTGATAAATTTCTTCAAGAAAATTATTTAGATACCAATAAACTGAATGGATTTGTAACAGGCATATTTAGAAAAAGAAAAGTAGTTCATTCATCTGCTTTAGGTTTTATGGATAAAGAATTGAAGAAACCCATGAATCTAGATACTATTTTTCGGATTTATTCGATGACAAAACCCATTACATCAGTTGCTTTGATGCAATTATACGAAAAGGGTTTATTTCAATTAGATGATCCAGTTTCCAAATATATAGAAGAGTTTGATAATTTAAAAGTTTATGTTTCTGGAGATCAAAAGCATTTTGTTACTCAAGATACTATTAGACGTATGACTATTCATGATCTTTTAACTCATCAAGCTGGTTTTACCTATGGTCTAACACGAATCACTGAAGTTGATGCGGCATATCAAGATTTAGGGTTGGTTTTTTCTGATGCCCCAATGCAGGAAAAAATTAAATTATTAACCCAGTTGCCCTTAGAATTCCAGCCTGGAAGCCATTGGAATTATTCGGTTGCTACAGATGTTTGTGGTTATCTGATAGAGCTATTGTCTGGTAAGTCATTAGATCAATATTTTTTAGATCAAATTTTTGATCCTTTAAATATGGTGGATACTTCTTTTCATGTTTCTGACACTAAAATAGATCGCTTAGCCACAAATTATGAATTTCAACCATTTGGGCCTCCTATTAGGACTGACAATCCAATTTATGGGAACTTCACTTCCCCTCCACAGTTTCTGTCAGGGGGAGCAGGTTTATTATCAACATTCGATGATTATTTACATTTTTGCCAAATGATTCTAAATAAGGGGATATACAAAGGTAATCGAATATTGAGTAGAAAAACTATCGAATTAATGAGTCAAAATCATTTGATTGATAAGACTGATCCAAATTCTCAATTATTGTGGTCAAATAGTGATTTGCGAGAAAGAGGATTTTCTGGTGGAAGTGATGATAGATATTTTTGGAATCAAGGTGGAGTAGGTTTTGGCTTAGGTTTTTCTGTGTTGATTAACCCTGCAACTTCTCAATCATCGGGAAGTGTTGGTGAATTATCATGGGGAGGATGGGCTAGTACGACTTTTTGGATTGATCCTATAGAAGATTTAATAGTGATATTTTTGACCCAGTTATTGCCGTCTGATTCATATAATGTACGTAAAGAGCTTAAATCTTTGGTGTATTCAGCTATAGAAGATTGAGACATGGTACCCCAAAGGAACTCGCCTCAGAGATTTATGTGTGAATGGGAATGCATCTAGGGTTATTGTCAGTAAACACATACAATTCAGTACAACCTACAAACATTTCCCTACCCTAAAAACATTACGACAAAACCATACATTTATGTCAAATAAGTTTTACTGTTTTGACATGTTTTATTTTTTTTGTGATATTTTAATTCAAGCTGTTAGATGATTTAGCTTAGAGAAGTTTGAAAGTTTTGAATATAATACTAGAGTCTTGATTAAGAAATTTTTTTTAGTAGATAAGTTCTATTTAACTGCTTTTGCAATATTAATACCCACATCTATTAACTTATCCATCACCCAATTTGTAACCCCACTCTTAAATGCAATTATGGGAAGGACTGATAATCCTGCAATTTCTATAAGTTCATACTCTATAGCTATTTCAGTTCTTTTTTTGATTGCATTACCGAATTTACGAATTCAACATTTAACTATTGTCTACTATAAAAATATTAATAAATTAAAAGTTCATTTCTTCGTAATTTTAATTTCAACAATTTGTTTGTTTTGTTCAGTATTAATAATTTATACACCCGCTTCTAATATTTTTTTAGAAAAAATATTTTTCACTGAAGGTGATCTTAGGAATAATGTTGAAAAATGTCTTAAATTAGGATTTTATATCCCATTTTTATTGATAATCAAAATGCATCTTTATGCCGTTGCAATAGTTTCGTCAAAATCTTCTTTGATTTGGGCCGGTACAATTTTTGGGTTTATCTGTACTTTTCTTTTAGCAATAATATTTTATTTGATTGGGTTTGAGGGGTTTAGACTTGGAATTTCGGCAGTTGCATATTCTCTAGCATTAGAAACATTAGCGATATTTATGTTAGTAAGAAATGATTTACTTGATTTCAAGCTCAAATTTACTAGGGATATTTTTATGATAGGTGATTTGTTTAAGTTTTTCACGCCTTTGTTATTTGCTGCTTTTATACCATCTTTTACCATGCCAGCAATTAATGCAGTCTTAACAAGACTTGATAATCCGGAGGTGTCAATTTCTGCTGTAAATATTGGGATTGGAATATTTGGAGCAGTCTCATTTGCTATATATGGCTGTCAATCGACAATTTTATCTTTGATGTCAAATGGATATCACTATTTTAAGATTAGATATTTTTCTTATTTTGTCAGCTTTTTAACTTTATTTTTATGTAGTTTTATAGCATGGATAAATCCTGTAAATCATTTCATTTTTAATACCATATTTAATTTAGATGAAGATTTATATAAAAATACTTTGCTTGTTTTTAGGCTTTTATCTTTTTTGCCTCCCTTTTTAGTTATGGAGCAACTATACGTAGGGATTATCATGAACTCAAAATCAACAAATCCAATTATTTATATAAATATTTGTAGGTTTTTAGTTTTAATTATTTTTTTGGGCGCGAGTATATTTTTGTTGCAAAATGGAGCGCTTGTTGGTGGTCTTGCATGGTCTTTAACTTTATTTTTTGAAGCAATTTTTGCTTGGTTGTTTGGCAAAAATATAAAAAAACCTGATTAAACTACATACAATTATGTGAAATAAGTTTTACCATTTTTTTACCAGTTTTAAGGATGTTGAGTGTCCGTCAAAACTACGGCAAACCACTAATTCGTAGCTAAATTAGTGGTGACCCCAGCAGGATTCGAACCCGCGATTTCCGGCGTGAAAGGGCAGAAATCTAGTGTTTTTTGTCAGTAAATACGTGCAATTACGTACAACCTACGGACACTTCTAGGCACAAATCCCCTACCCTAAAACCATTACGACAAATTACATACAATTATGTTCGATTATTTTTGCCGTGTTTTTGCCGTGTTTATTGTTTTTTAATCTAACCAAGATTTTACTCCACCATGCCAAGAGCAAGTTCCCCTTCGATTAATACTATAACTATACGTACCATCTTTACATATAGCAGTAGGACTAGAAGGTGGAATCATAATATTAAAGGTAGGTGTTGGAATAGGTAAAAATTTACAGTTACTCCATAATCCTACACCTGATTGTTTTGCTTCTTGTTGAGCAATTAAATAATCATGTTTACGAGAAAAATCAGATTCAACATAAACTCTTGCCAATCCTCGATGAATTAATTCTAATCCAAAATCTTCACCATTATTTTTGATATATCCCAATAATCTTCCATAATATCCCCTAGTTTCGTTTTCTGAATCTAAACTAAGAGATACTGTTTTATAGATTAAATTATCTATAGCAAAATCATTTGCTGTTTCAGCAATTTGATCTAAACACGCTGCACTAGCTTGATTATAAAATTTCCTAACATTCTCTTCGTTGCCAGAAATTTCTGGAGTGTCAACTCCTAATAATCTAATAGTTTCAGTTGATTGATCTGGAAACATTATTTTCATAGTGTCTCCATCTATTACTTTAGAAATAGTCACATTTTTTTGATTTCTAAAATCTAAATCAAGATTAATTATAGGTTTAGTGGTTGGAGTGTATATCCAAGTATTTTTTGAATATAAGGGCTCTTTAGTGTTATCTGAAAGTAAAGCAAATTTAATTTCTGTACCGTTAAAGTGTCCATCGGTACCATTTATAAAATTGTTAGAATCTATTTTTACTTCAAAATTATGAAATTCGTTTTTCCAGTCAACTTCTGTTGTACTTACTGCACTTTTAGAATTTCCAATATAGGCATAAATTTGTTTGTCACATCCCTTTACGCATTTCATACCAGGGCCAGCGTTTTCTAATGTTTCATAAGACTGATCTATAAATATTTTTCCAGAAAAAACTAGAGGACCTATCACATCATAAATTACCGGTTGGTAAGCAACAGGTGTAAATGTAGGGATAGGAGTAAATGTAGTGATAGGAGTTGGGGTGGGAGTGAGTAAAGTATTCAAAATACTATTAATATCTACTTTGGAAATTGGTGTAGGTGTAGGTGTAGGTGTAGGTGTAGGTGTTATGGTTGAAGCGATTATTATAGTCAAAGATTCGTTGATTGAAGCCCTGCGAGTTGCCTTTGCCTTCATAGAAGCAGTGCTAGTTGCCTTCATAGATGCAGTGAAAGTTGCCAAGTCATTGTCTTTGGTTGCGTTATACAAATTTTTTATTGTTTGATCTGACAGTTGATCAAACGCATTTGTACTCGTAGTCGAATTATTACAACCAATGATTACAAAAAGAAATGTAATTAATAAAATTCTTTTAAACTTCTCCATTAGTGAATTGTAATAAAAATCGAATTGATATGAATAGTTGTAAAAATTTTGCCGTGTTTTTGCCGTGTTTTTTAAAATTGAGTGTCCGTCAAAACTACGTCAAACCACTAATTCGTAGCTAAATTAGTGGTGACCCCAGCGGGATTCGAACCCGCGATTTCCGGCGTGAAAGGCCAGCGTCCTGGACCGCTAGACGATGGGGCCACTGATTATATATTTTAAATTGAGAAGCATTTATGTTCAACGATCAAAATGCCAATAATTCTATGGATATAAAGATAATTGAGTTAATCCAGTAGTTTCAGGAATGCCTGACATGATATTCATATTGTGAATTGCTTGACCTGCTGCACCTTTGACTAAGTTGTCTAAACAACTAATGACTATTAATCTATTAGTTCTTAAATCTACAGTGGGATAAATGATGCAATCGTTATTGCCCAATGTATGTTTAGTCATAGGGGGTTGGTCGACAACATGGGTAAATTTTTCGTTTTCATAAAAACTTTTGTAAATTTCAGTAATTTTTGATTTAGGATCGTCATTATTTTCAATAAAATCAGAAGATAAAGGTGCATAACATGTTGCTAAAATTCCACGAGTCATCGGGATCAAGTGAGGTATAAAAGTTAAATTACAGGCTTGATCACTAATATTGTCGAGTTCTTGAGCGATTTCAGGCATATGCCTATGTCCGTCTACACCATAAGCAGAAAGATTTTCATTGACTTCTGAAAAATGAGTTTTTAAAGACAAGGTTCTTCCGGCACCAGAGACCCCAGATTTTGCATCAATTATGATATCTGAGGTGATCGCTTGATGTTTTAAAGCAGGTGCTAAAGCAAGTATCGAAGCTGTTGGATAACACCCTGGATTAGCCACAAGAGAAGTGTTTTTAATCTCTTCTTTATGTAGTTCAGGTAGTCCGTAAGCTGATGTTTTTAAAAGATCTGGACTTGGGTGGTCTACTTGATACCATTCTTTATATGTTTGTAAGTCCTTTAATCTAAAATCTGCACTGATATCCACCGCTTTGATTCCTGAGTCTACAATAGTTGTTAATGCTTCTGCGCTAGCTGCATGAGGAAGTCCTGAGAATACAAAGTCTACTTCTGTTTCAATCTCTGGTGTTATTTCTAGATTTATTTTAAATAAATGAGGGAAAACTTCAGATAATTTTTTACCTGCACCACTTCTTCCAGTCACAGAGACTAGTTCGATTTCTGGGTGATCGTAAGCTATTCTTGCAACTTCAGCTCCTGCATATCCAGTTACATTAATAATGCCAATTTTCATGAAATATCCTTTTAATTAAGGAATTATACAGTAACAATCTTTTTATTTATATTGGAATTATTTACGCTTTTTTTGCTACGAAAGCTTTTTTGCGTAGAGGGTAACAAGTTTTACAGATCTCACATTTTGTTCCATCACATCCTCGGGCTGTACAGTATGATCTGCCGTAGTATATGAATTGTAAGTGTAATTGGTTCCATTTTTCCTTAGGAAACAGTCTTTTGAGATCAGATTCCGTTTGAACAACATTTTTGCCATTAGTTAACCCCCATCTTTGAGCTAAACGATGAATATGTGTGTCTACAGGAAATGCGGGATGTCCAAATCCTTGAGACATGACTACACTTGCAGTTTTATGACCTACACCCGGTAATTTTTCTAAAGAACCAAAGTTTGAAGGAACATTACTATCATAATTTTTAACTAAAATTTTTGATAACTGTGAAATATTTTTTGCTTTTGTATTCGATAATCCACAAGGCTTAATAATCGATTGGATTTTTGAAATGGGAATATTCATCATTTGTTCTGGAGTATTTCCTAGTTTAAACAAATGAGGTGTTACTTTATTGACTCTTTCATCAGTACATTGAGCGCTTAATAAAACAGCTATTAATAATTCAAACTTGTTAGAATGATTCAAAGGTATAGGAGTATTGGGGTAAATTTCATTAAGCCTATTTAGTATAAATTTAGCACGTTCTTTTTTTAACATTTGAATAACTATTTATAGGTCTTGAAGTTTTTTTGCCATTTCATAATCAGAGTATGCTTCTTGTTTTTTACCTATCGCCCAAAATGCCATACCTCTGTTTGAAAATGCATACCAAAATTTGCTATCTAATTCTATTGCTTGATTAAAATTATCAATTGCTTCAAGCATTTCTCCCATATCACTTAATGCCATCCCTCGATTATTAAAAGCATCTCTGTAGTCAGAATTAATTTTTATTGCTTGATCGAATTGCTCAATTGCTTTTTCTGGATTGCCTATACTTCTAAAACAAATACCTAAATTGTTTAAAGCAGTAGGATGATCAGGTTCATTTTGGAGAATGTGCTCGTAATCTGCAATAGCCTCTACATACTTACCCGAATCTAAGTAAGCGTTTGCTCGTTGAAATACTGCCTTGAAGTCAGTGTGGTTTTTAAGAATTTCAGTATCTAATGCACTTATGAGATCTTTTAAGTGGTCTTTATCACTTTTAGAACTTAGGTCAGGGTCTCCTTGCCAATTGTATGTCAATTTTTTTCCTTTTTTTTAATTGCTTCACCTGAAATATTTGGAATTGTAAATGGAATTCCAACATTTAAGTTGAAATAATTATATTTTATGTTTGTGAATTCAGAGTTTTTAATGACATCTAAAGTATTTCTTCTTAAATGACATCCTGTTGTAGCAAATTTCCAAAATGGATCTAAAAGTAGTTGAAATATTTTTCCAGATTTTGATTTGGCTTTAATGTGCTCATAAAAATATAATTTTCCCCCAGGTTTTAATATTCTGTGAGCTTCACTAATCACTTTTTCCACATCATCTACCATACATAAGACTAAAGTGCATAAAACGCTATCAACGGAATTACTCTTCAGAGGTATATTCTCACCATGATTAGGTAATACATCAATGGGCTTTTTAATATTATGAATTCTTTTGGATAAGATTGAACGCATATATGGGTCAGGTTCTATAAAAGTGATTTTTTCAGCTTTATCAAAAAATAAAAGATTTGCCCCAGTTCCACCGCCTATTTCAACTACATGACCTTCACATTTTGATGTTGTTTGATTACGATAGGGTATAACATAAGGTTCAACGATCGAATTGAGAACGTCGTACCAATTTGCAAAAAACCATTTTGAAAGATTCATAGTGAAAATGATGATTTATTTAGATTATTTTAAGACCGGTAGTACATTAATTATTAAAGATCAATTCGTGTATTTCAATATCACTTCAAAAATATTTAATTCTAATGGTGTAGCACCATTGAGTTCTATTAAGTCATTGAAGCAAGAAAATTCATTATTACCAAAATCATTGATGATGACTATAGCTTGGTTGATTTCAGCTGTGATTGTGGGTTTGATTTTCAATTCTTTAGTTGACGATTGGATGTTAAAAATTATTGGACTGACGATATTAGCATTAATGTGTGTTTATTTAATTTATGATCAATTTACAAATCAGATACCTAATGTGTTGAAGTTATCAATAGGTACAGAGATTGTAACTTTTGAATTGAAAGAACATATGCCTGCAGAAGTTTTTAATCAATTGAAATCAGATATTTTCCCTGCCTCTATACCTTCGAGAAAATACTGGACTGATTAGTCTAGTTTTAAATTAGGAATTACGTCCATATCAAACACATTAGATGTGCCATTAGCCTGAATTCTGTAATAAGCAGCGCTAGCAATCATGGCACCATTGTCTGTACACAAATAAGGTTTTGGAACGATTACTGGTACACTAAGTGTTTGAGACATTTTCTCTCTTAATCTCGAATTGGCTGCAACACCACCCCCCAACAATACGCCTTTGGCAGCTATATTTTTGAGTGCTCTTGAGACATTTCTTATCATTGTGTCAACAATAGCTTCTTGAAAAGCAAATGCATATTCAGTAACAGTGTTTTTATTTGGGTAATTAGAATTAGAATGAGGATAGATCTGTTCTTTTATAGCTCTATTCACAACTGCTGTTTTTAATCCACTGAAACTGAAATCTAATGAATTTTTAATTTCAGGACGTGGGAATGGCTTGATAGTTCCCTCAGCATTTTGTGCTTCTCTTTGAATTTCTGGGCCTCCGGGAAAACCTAACCTTAACACTCTCGCTGTTTTATCAAATGCTTCTCCTGCTGCGTCATCACGAGTTTTCCCAATAATTTCATAGGATAGATGATCTTTCATCAATACCATTTCTGTATGGCCACCTGATGCAATCAGACAAATTAATGGAAATCCAACTTCTTTATCCGGGTTTTTATTGTCTAACCAACCCGAATATATATGCCCTTCCAAATGATTAATTGGAATCACAGGTTTGTCCCAAGCCATGGCTAATCCTTTAGCAGCGTTTACACCCACTAAAAGAGAACCAGCTAATCCAGGACCATTAGTGACCGCTATAGAATCAATTTCGTTGTGCTTAAGTCCAGATTCGTTTAGTGCTTCTTGGATTGAAGGAATTATTGTAAGAAAATGCTCTCTTGAAGCTATTTCGGGAATGATTCCACCATATTTTTCATGCATATGGACTTGAGATGCGATAATGTTTGACTTAATAGTTTGGCCATCTTTTACAATGGATATTGCAGTGTCGTCACATGATGTTTCTATACCTAATATATTCATAAAATAATCGAGTCTTTAAGGGTTTTTATAGATGTTTCAATGTCATTCATTTCATTATATATAGCACTGCCGGCTACTACTATGTCAGCTCCTGCGGTGAAAACATTTGAGATGGTATTTGAGTTTATTCCTCCATCAACTTGGATTTTGGTTGATAGATTCAATTGATCGATAAGTGATTTAGCTGACTCTATTTTATTTATAGAAGATGGTATGAATTTTTGCCCACCATATCCAGGGTTGACTGACATTATTAAAAGTTGGTTGATTTCTGCCAAGTAATTTTGAACACTTGTTAGTGAAGTATTGGGATTAATTGCTACGGATGATTCAACATTAAGTGATGTTAGTTTGTTTATAGTATTGTCAAAGTCTGGTGTTGATTCGTAGTGGATTGTAATAGAATCAGCGCCAGCATCAATTAATTCGTCAAAATACCTTTCGGGATCAATCACCATCATATGTATATCTATTGGGAGTTTTGTAATTTTTCTAATATGAGAAATTATGATTGGGCCAAAAGTGATAGGTGGTACAAACTGTCCATCCATCACATCAATATGAAAACCGTCAACTCCATATTCTTCAGCTGTAGATATCTGTTTATCTAGTTTCCCTAGATCTGCTGTCAAAATAGATGGATAAATTCTAAATCTATTGTTATTCATTCAATTTCTTTCTTGCAATTTTGATTTGAGATAATACGTTTTGGGTAGCTGTTCCGCCAAAACTTATTCTTGATTCAACTGAAGTTCTGATATTAATTTGTAATACATCTTCTTCAAATAATGGAGAGAAAGATTTGTAATCATCTACTGAAAATTTTGATATAGGTTTGCTAATGGCTAAAGAATGATCTGAAATAGAACTAGCTATAGAATAAGACTCTCTAAAATCTAGTCCTTTATTAACAAGATAGTCAGCAATATCTGTTGCTAAGGATAAGCTTTCCATTGCAGCAGATGTAAAGTTTTCAGCTTTTAAATGGATTCCCTTAATCATTTTGTTGAAAATTTTTAAGACGGAAACTACAGTATCGTAAGAGTCAAACAATCCTGTTTTATCTTCTTGTAAATCACGGTTATATGAAAGAGGCAAACCTTTTAGAATGGTGAACAAAGATATTAAGTTTCCGATCACTCTTCCAGATTTTCCTCTTGATATCTCTGCAAAATCTGGATTTCTTTTTTGTGGCATGATACTACTTCCAGTTGTGAACTCATCAGACAATTGAATGAAATTAAATTCTGATGAAGACCAAAGAATTAATTCTTCAGAAAATCTGGAAATATGGGTAATGAATACTGATGAAGCAAATAAAAATGACAGAATAAAATCTCTATCTGAAACTGTGTCTATACTATTAGCGGTAAGTCTAGAAAAATTTAGTTTTTGTGCTACATATTCTCTGTCAATTGGGTGTGGAGTTCCTGCCAATGCCGCACTCCCGAGTGGCATTATGTCAGCTTCTACAAACGCATTGTTAAATTTTTCCACATCTCTAGAAAACATTTCGTAATAGGCTAGTAAATGATGGGCAAGTAATACTGGCTGAGCTCTTTGCATGTGTGTGTACCCAGGCATAATAATATTTGAAGAGTTTTCAGCTAAATCAACAATAGTCTTTTGCAATTTTTTTATTAAATTATTAATTTCTATGCATGCATCTTTAACAAACATTCTTGTGTCGAGAGATATTTGATCATTTCTCGATCTTGCAGTGTGTAGTTTTCCAGCAACAGTTCCTATTTTTTCATGAAGACGACTTTCTATATTCATATGAATATCTTCAAGAGTAGGATCCCAGGGAAATGAATCAGATTTGATTTCAAGTAGTATTTGATCAAGGCCTTTTATAATGATTGATTTTTCTTCTGAAGTAATAATGTTTTGATTCGAAAGCATTTCAGTGTGGACTTTACTACCTCTTATATCGTATTCATACAAGCGTACGTCTAAATCTAATGAAACAGTAAAATCACCAACTTCATCAGATAATCTTTTTATGAATTTTTTCGAATTGTTTTCAGTCATTTTTATATATTATGTTTTATTATGAGACAGTATTTACATATTTTAACTTAGTTATTTAATCTACAAATTTAAATGGTTCAATTCAATAATAATTTAAACCAAATTAACGAAGAAATATTTTGCGTAATTGATTTGGAAACTACTGGTACTGATCCACTGACTGATAGGATCATTGAGATAGCTGTAATAGTTTTTAAGGGTGATCAGGTACTTAATTCATTTGATTCATTGATCAAATCAGACACATATATCCCTCCATTAATTACAGATTTAACTGGAATTTCAAATAATGATTTAGAAAATGCTCCAGAATTTGATGAGATTTCTCGAGTTTTAATTGAAACTATTAAAGACATTCCTATTATTGGTCACAATGTTGATTTTGATTTGAGTTTTCTACGTAATTATGGAATGACATTTGAAAATATAATTTTTGATACTTTAGATTTGAGTTATGTGTTTTTTCCTAGTTCTCCCAGTTATTCTTTACAATCATTAAAAAAAGAATTTCATTTTCCTGTTAAAAATAGTCATAGAGCACTTTCTGATTGTGAATCAACAATGCATTTGTTTAATGAAATTGTTAAAGATGCTAAATCCTTACCCTCATCGGTAATTGGTAGACTTTCTCAGGTAGCGAATACTAGTAACTGGATTGATTCGGCATTTTTTCAATATATTTTAATTAATTCTATTGAGAATCAAAATTCAAATTTTGATTCTCAATCGCCCGAAAATGATTTACATGACAAAGAGATGTTCTTACAAATAGATGAGATTTTTTCAAAGGATGGAAAATTATCTGAATCCTTATCAGGTTTTGAATATAGAGAAGAACAAAACCAAATGGCTTTAAGTGTACAAAATGCACTAGAAAATAAAACACAATTGATAATTGAAGCTGGTACAGGAGTAGGCAAATCCTTAGCTTACCTGATACCAGCCATCAATTATTCAATAAAAACTAATGAAAAAATTGTGATTTCTACTAATACGATAGGACTACAAGAGCAATTAATTGATAAGGACTTGCCTCTTGTAATGAAAATTTTGGGTCTTAATTCACATGCTGAAGATACTTTCGCTTTATTAAAAGGGCGAGCAAATTACTTATGTTTACAAAAATTGTATTCACAACTTTCATTACAAAATTTAGATACAAATACAGGGGTTTTGATTTCTAAAATAATTGTTTGGCTACATTCATCTACTTCAGGGGATCTAAATGAAATGAATATAAGTAGATCGGATCATCAAGCTATTTTAAATAAATTTAATGCAGAAAAAACACTCAGATGCACAGGTTTTGAAGGGCAATGTTTTTTGAGACAAGCTAGAAATAAGGCTAATGAATCAAATGCAATAATAGTAAATCATTCTCTGTTGATGTCAGATTTGATTTCTGAAGGATCAATTCTTCCGCCTTATGAAAATCTAATTATTGATGAGGCTCATCATATTGAAGATCAGGCTTCCCAAGCTTTTTCGTTTTCAGTTAGTAGATTTATTGTCACAGATTTTCTAAGCGATTTTGTAGGTTCTGACAATATTTATGATCGATTGAGAAGTATTTTAATAAGAGATTCTAGTAATGATACTCTTGCCGAATTCGAGACTTTAGATGATCAAACTCAAAACATTATTAAGCGATTACAAGATGATTTTTCACTATTGTTTTCTATAGGGTTTCAATCTAAGCAATTAGAAAATACAAAATTCAAGTCAGATAAAATTCGGGTTTCTCAAAATCATCAAATTAACAATTGGGATCAATTAGTTGATGTGACTGACAATTTAATAGTTTTATTGGAAGAATTTTTAATTATTTTAAATCAGCTAATTAAAACTTTGGAAAGAAAAATCAATTTGATTGGAATCACAGAGTATTTAGGAATAGTTGAATCTGTTTACTCTAATGCTAAATCTTTAATTAGCCATTTAGTAGAATTTTTCTCAGAGAATAAAGAAAATTTTGTTTATTGGATTTACTCAGATTCTTATAGAGAAACGTCTAGCTTTAATGCTGCACCGTTTGTTGTTGGGGATATTTTATATAAAGAGTTATTTTCTCAAAAAGAATCTGTTGTTCTTACCAGTGCAACTTTGACGTCTGACGAAAAATTTGAACACATAAATTTTAGAACCGGATTTCATCCACATGAATCAATAGTACTGGGTTCTCCATTTGATTATAAAACTTCAGTGCGATTAATAATCCCTAATGATGTACCTGATCCACGAAACGAAAATTACTTTCAATATGTATCTGAGTCGATAAAAATTATCTGTGCTAACGCTCCTGGAGGAGTATTAGTCTTGTTCACTTCTTATTCTGCACTTAATTCGGTATATGAATTTATCAAAAAAGATAAAAACATTAATAAAACTATATTAGCTCAAGGTGTTCATGGTTCTACTCGGAATTTACTTCAAAGGATTAATAATGATAATGAGTCATTGATTTTAGGTACCAATTCATTTTGGGAAGGTGTTGATTTAAAAGGCGCAGCTTTAAATTCTCTAATTATTACTCGACTACCATTTGAAGTTCCGTCAGATCCCATATATCAGGCGAGATTTGAAAACTATGATAATGGCTTTAATGACTTTGCAGTACCTAATGCAATAATTAAATTTAGACAAGGTTTTGGCCGACTTATCAGATCTAAAGATGATAAAGGTATCTCGGTGATTTTAGATAGTAGAATAGTCAAATCTTCATACGGGAAAAGGTTTATAAAATCTTTACCTGATATTCCTTTATCTCGAAACTCTATTAATGAAATGGGTAATATAATTAGTCACTGGTTTAATGATGATATTGAAAAGTAAATCCAAATATGATTTGGAATCTACGCTTTATAGTGGTCAATCTTTTTTATGGAACCCGATTTTGAGTGATAACTTGCAAGCTCATGAAATAGTTTTAGGTGGTACTCGATTTCTAGTCCAACAGTTGTCAGATAAAATAGATGCCATTTATCCATTAAATATTACTCAAAATCAATCATTGATTTTACAGAACCATTTAAGGGTTGATGATGATCTTGGTTGTATTTATCAATCAATAGAGTCAGATAAATATTTACTATCTTCATTTAAAAAGTTTGAGGGATTACATCTATTACGACAAGACCCTTGGGAATGTCTTGTGACATTTATTTGTTCAAGTAATAACAATATGAAACGAATTAAATTAATGCTAAACAAATTAATTAATTCATTTGATAATACACATACAGATTCTTTGGGAGAATACAAAACTTTTCCAACACCTGATCAAATTATAGAAGCTGGTGAAGAACATTTAAGATCTTTAGGTTTTGGTTATAGGGCTAAATACATTTTTGAAACTTCTAGAATAATTCTTTATGAGAATATAGATTTGCTCAAATTAAGATCTCAAAATTATGATGATAATTTAGAACAATTGACAATGTTTCCAGGAGTGGGAGATAAAGTTGCTAATTGTGTAATGTTATTTTCTTTAGATAATTTGAATGCCTTTCCAGTAGATGTTTGGATTAATAGAGTTTTAAGAGAAATTTACTTGAATGATAGTAAGAATAAAATTGCAGATTCGAGATTAAGAAGTCATTTCCAGTCATATTTTGGAGAATATTCTGGATATATCAATCACTATTTATTTCATTCAAGAAGAAATGATTGAAAATCATCTGATGAAGTCATTTTGATTATTGACTGTATCTGTAATTATTTTTCTTACAGGATAATTTATGTCAATATTCTCTCTGTCAAATCTTTCATGGATTTTTTTAATTAGTTCACTTTTTAGAGAGAAAGTTGATAATCTATCTATAGCCTGAATATACACAAAAAAATCAATATTAGAATCTCCAAAATTAGAAAAACCAAAAAATGGAGGAACATGTTTGATTGATAATGGTGAATCATTAATTAAAGAGGTTGCTTCTTCTAATACGAATCTTTCAACATTTTTAAGGTTTGATTCATAGCTTACTCCGCATTCTACTAAGACATTCATTGCAGGGGTTGGGCTATAATAATTTGTGACAACACTGTCGGCCATTTTAGAATTAGGAATGATAACTAAGTTGTTGTAAATACTCCTGATTTTGGTACTTCTCCACCCTACTGATTCAACATATCCTGAATTGCCATCATCCAGTTCAATAAAATCACCGGGGCGCAATCCTCCATCAGTTACCACGAAGGTACCAGCGAAAAAATTACTAAGTGTTGGTTGTACTGCTAGTGCTACTGCTAATCCACCAATTCCTAACCCTGCTAAAATTGGACTAACTGATACGCCTAAGTTATCTACTGAAACTAGAAAACCTATCGAATAAATTGCTAAAGGTAGAATTCGCCTAATTATTGGAAGTAAATTGTCGTCTAGTTTTGTGGCTGTTTTTTTGGAAATATTGACTACATACCAATATATAGATCTATCTCCTACCCTGGCTAATAAAGTTGTAACAAATATTATTAGCCCTACTTGCCAAATATTCTCAGCAAATACTTCTGTGCCATTTAAGGGACTTATTAATTTATCCTCAGAACGGATTAAAACTAGATAACTTGAATAAACAGATGTCAATAAAATTACAAAAATTAGAGGCAGTCTACATTCACGGACTATTACAGTGATTAAACTGTTATCAGCCTGTTTTTTTATTATTGTCCGAATTATAAATAACAATAATAGAGCTATGAATACAGCCAACCCGATGATTATTGCTATAGTAATTGTGGCTCTGAGTAAAGATTCAGAAATTATCATATAAAAACCTGTAGAGGTATTATATATCTATTGGAAAGGAATTTATAAAAATGTGGAATAATTTCCTTGACCTTATGTAGTATCAATTTCATAATTTGATCCTGTAATTTATTCATTAGAGAAAAATATGGACTTTCAAAAAGATTCTTATGGAGACGAGCTTAGATTAAAAGCAATTGAAAAATTTGATTTGATTTCTGATCTCGAACAATTAGAGCAATTTAAAACTGAACTATTAGGAAGAAAAGGTTCTATAACAGAATTGATAAAAAATATTTCTACTCTTCCGTCTGATGAAAAAAAAGATGCTGGCAAGAACGCTAATTTAATTAAAATATTTTTTCAAGAATTAATTCAAGAAAAGTTTGAAGAGTACAAATCTAATGATATCGACTCGCACCAATCAATAGATTTGAGTCTTCCGGGCCGTCGAAGATTTAGAGGGTCATTTCATCCAACCACAGTAGTCTTAAGAGAAATCTCTAAAGTATTTACTGAAATGGGATTTGATTCAGCAGAGGGTCCTGAAGTAGAGCTAGATGAATATAATTTTCAGAAATTAAACATACCATTAGATCATCCTGCTAGAGACATGTGGAATACACTTTGGGTAGATACAACCAACGATTCTAGCCTTAAACCATTATTGATGAGAACCCATACTTCACCAATGCAAATAAGATTGATGGAAAAACAAACCCCTCCAATTAGAATAATTGTTCCCGGTAAAACTTATAGATATGAAGCAACTGATGCAACACATGAATGGCAGTTTTGTCAGGTAGAAGGATTAGTGGTTGATAAAGGTATTACTTTTGCACATTTAAAATCTACTTTAGAAGAATTTGCGCAAAAGATGTTTGGGCACAAGCGAAAAGCTAGATTTAGATGTGATTTTTTCCCTTTTGTTGAACCGGGAGCAGAAGTTTCTATCGATTGTTTTAAATGTGATGGGGCTGATGGATGCAATGTTTGTGGGTACTCTGGGTGGATAGAAATTATGGGTGCAGGAATGGTACACCCTGAAGTATTAAAAGGTGTTGGATACGATCCTGAGATTTACTCGGGGTTTGCTTTTGGAATGGGCGCTGAACGTATTTCAATGTTGAAGAACGGTATAGATGATGTCAGATTATTTTACTCGAATGATTTAAGGTTTTTAAAACAATTTTCTTAGGATTGATATGAAAATTCCCGTATCTTGGTTAGAAAAATATATTAAATTAGATGGTTTAGATATTAATCAATTGGCTCATTTGATGACTATGGCTGGCACTGAAGTGTCTTCTGTAGAACATATTGGAGAATCTTGGGATTCTGAACATTTAGTGGTAGGTGAAATTATTGATATCAAACCTCATCCCGATGCAGATAAGCTAAGATTACCCACTATTAAAATTTCTGAATCAGAAAATCATACTGTAGTATGTGGAGCTCCAAATTTATATGTCTCTCAAAAAATTGTTTTTGCAAAAGAAGGGGCAATACTTTTTAACCCAAGATCAAATAATCATGAAGTTTTGAAATCTGCGAAAATTCGAGGAATTGAATCTTCTGGAATGGTTTGTTCATCTTTAGAATTAGGTTTAGGTGAAGACCATTCTGGGATTTTAGAATTAAACTCAGATATTCCCATTGGCACTCCTGTCAAAGATTTTTTATCTGATATTGTGATAGAAACTGAACTCACTCCAAACAGGCCAGATTGTCTTTCAATAATTGGAACTGCCCATGAAATTGCAGCAATAACAAATCAAGATGTTTCCTACCCTCAAACAACCTTTACTACATCAAATAAAAAAATCGAAGATTTTATTGATATTGAAATATTGGATTCAGATCTATGTCCTAGATATATGGGAACTGTAATCCAGAATGTCCACATACAAGAATCTCCTGATTGGTTAAAAGATGCATTGATTAAAACTGGTCATAGGCCAATAAATAATGTTGTAGATATAACCAATTATGTAATGTTGGAATTTGGTCAGCCATTACATGCTTTTGATTACAATAAAATTCCAAATAAAAAAATTATAGTTCGCCAATCAAATGATGGTGAAAAAATTGACACATTGGATGGAGAAACTCGAACATTGGAATCGCCTATGTTGGTGATAGCGGATGATGCTAAGCCCATAGCTTTGGCGGGTGTTATGGGGGGATCAAATACTGAAATAGATTCTCTTACTACTGATGTATTTCTTGAAGCAGCCAATTTTAATGCTTCAAATACAAGATTCACCAGAAATGCATTAAATATAAGTACTGAAGCTTCTTATAGATTTGAAAGATATCTTCGTCCGGAGTTAGCTGAATTAGCTTTTGAGAGAGCAATTTGTTTGATTCAAGAAATTGCTGGAGGAATTCCAGTAGAAAGCCACATAGACATATATAAAAAGTCTGATAATAATTTAGATGTTCATTTTAAATTATTAAATCTTAATAAATTACTGGGAACTGAATTCTCTTTATCTGAAGTGTCTAAAATATTCAAATCATTAGGATGCTCAATTGAATCTGAATCTTTCGATTCAATACTTGTAACTCCACCAATTTGGAGATCTGACATCAAAATCGAATCTGATTTGATTGAGGAATTTGCTAGGATTTATGGCTATGATAATTTGCCGACAGCAAAAATAGATGCAATCATTCCTGATCGTGAGGATAGTGCTTATATCAATTTTCGTGAAAACATGAGAGATAGTTTGGTATATTCAGGGTTAAATGAGACTATATCTTATGCTGTAGTTAATTTGGAAAAATTATCTAAAACTACAGATGCTTCTTCTGAAACGTTTGTAAAAGTCAAAAATCCAATGGATTCTACTAGAGATATTTTGAGACCAAATTTGAGAGTAAATATTTTAGATACTCTTTCAAACAATCGTAGATTAAATCAATCCGACCCTATTCAAATATTCGAAATTGGTAGAGTGTTTGGGGAGTTCAAAAATTTTTCGTCACAAATCATGCCTGATGAAAAAGACCACTTAATAGCTGTTTTATCAGGAAAAAGAAATAAAGATAATTTGTGGGAAAAAACGACCGAGTCAGTAGATTTTTATGATGCCAAAGGGGTACTGGAAACCTTATTTGAATCTACACAAGTTTCATTTCAGCTTTCTGAGTGTGATGATATTTTTTTCTCAAAAGGT
>QCNV01000009.1 GCA_003213095.1 SAR202 cluster bacterium AG-426-M11
GCTTGTGGGCTCCAGATGGAGGAAAAATTTGGCAAAAGAAGTATTTCAGAGAAATAAACCACATTTGAATGTAGGGACCATAGGTCACGTAGATCATGGTAAAACGACGCTAACAGCAGCTATTTCTTCTGTACTAGCTAGCGAAGGACTTGCAGAATATAGAGAATTTGGATCTATAGACAATGCTCCAGAAGAAAGAGAACGTGGAGTAACTATTGCTATTACTCATATTGAGTATGAAACTGAATCTCGTCACTATGCTCACGTTGATTGTCCCGGACACGCAGACTATATCAAGAATATGATCACAGGTGCAGCTCAGATGGATGGTGCTATTTTGGTAGTTAGTGCTCCTGATGGGCCCATGCCTCAGACTAGAGAACATATTTTGCTTGCTAGACAGGTTGAGGTTCCTAGGCTTGTAGTTGCATTGAATAAATGTGATGTAATGGACGATGAAGAACTATTAGAACTTGTAGAGTTGGAAATGAGAGAGCTTTTAACTGAATATGGATTTCCAGGAGATGATATCCCTTTTGTTAGAGTTAGCGCACTAAGTGCTTTAGAAGCTGATGATAAAGGCAGAGATAGTGAATGGGGCAAGGGTATTTGGGAATTGATGGATGCGGTTGATGAATACGTACCTCTTCCAGACAGGCCGAAAGATCAGCCTTTTTTGATGCCAGTAGAAGATGTTTTTGGTATTAAAGGAAGAGGCACAGTTGTTACTGGAAGAGTTGAAAGTGGAGTGGTAAATGTTGGTCAAGAAATTGAAGTAGTCGGAATTAAAGAATCTTACACTACTACAGTTACTGGGGTTGAAATGTTTCATAAGACTCTTGAAACAGGTGAACCAGGAGATGCTGTGGGCCTACTATTAAGAGGTGTAGACCGAGAAGACATCGAAAGAGGTCAAGTATTATGCGCTCCAGGTAGTATCACTCCTCATACTTCATATGAAGCTCAAGTTTATGTTTTGGGTAAAGATGAAGGTGGAAGGCATACTCCTTTCTTTAATGGATACAAGCCCCAATTTTTTATTAGAACTACAGATGTTACAGGTGAAATTCAATTACCTGATGGTGTTGAAATGGTAATGCCTGGAGACAATGTTGAAATGAAAATTAAATTAATCACTCCAGTTGCTCTAGATGAACAATTAAGATTTGCTGTTAGAGAAGGCGGTAGAACTGTAGGTTCAGGTGTTATTACCAAAGTGATTGAGTAATTTTCTAAAGCAATATTAAGGAAGATAGATGGCTAAAGGCGATAATAGAATTTTAGTGACTTTTGCTTGTACTGAGTGTAAAGATAGAACTTATAATTCTTCGAAAAGCAGACGAAATGATCCTCAACGATTAGAGTTGATGAAATTTTGTCCAATATGTAGGCAACGTAAACTTTATAGAGAAGTCAGGTAAGATTCTATGCAACAACGTTCTTCTGGTTCTAGACCAAATGTGTTTAGATTTTTTAATGAAGTGATTGGAGAACTTCGTAGAGTCACATGGCCTACGATGCCTGAGACCTTTCGCTTAACATTAATGGTATTGGCTGTTGCTGCTTTTATTGGTGTCATTTTAGGCGTTGCAGATATTTTCTTCGGTTGGGTCTTTGAAGTGATTCTTTAGAAACGGAAAAATTATGGTACAAAATATTCCTAATGAAAAAAGATGGTATATCATCCACTCCTATTCAGGGCAAGAGGATAGAGTTAAGAAAAATTTAGAACAACGAATTCATACAATGGATTTGGGGGATAGAATTTTTCAAGTAATCGTTCCTACTGAAGAAGAAATGGAATTTCAGGGCGGTCAGAAAAAATCAGTATTTAAGAAAGTTTTTCCAGGTTATATTCTTGTAGAAATGGAAATGGATGATGAAAGTTGGTATGTTGTGAGGAATACTCCTGGGGTTACTGGATTTGTTTCTGCTGAGGATGAGACAGATAATCGCCCTAAGCCCGTTCCTCTTGAACAACATGAAGTTGATAATATCTTGAATTTGAATGATTCTGATCAACCTAGAGTTAAAGTTGGATTAGTTCAAGGGCAAACAGTTCGTATTACTGATGGTCCATTTTTGGATTTCATGGGAATTGTGGATGAAATTTACCCTGACCGATTAAAAGTTAAGGTGTTGGTCTCATTTTTTGGTAGAGAAACACCCGTGGAATTAGATTTTATGCAGATAGAAAAAGCGTAGATAGGATAGTAAATTGGCAAAAAAAGTTATTGGATTAATTAAACTGCAAATTGAAGCGGGAAAAGCAAATCCTGCTCCACCTGTGGGGCCTGCTTTGGGTCAGCATGGTGTGAATATAATGGGTTTTGTTAAAGAATACAATGAAAGAACTGCATCAATGGCAGGAACAATAGTTCCAGTTGAGATTACTGTTTACGAAGATAGGTCCTTTGATTTTATAGTAAAAAGTCCACCTGCTTCGGATTTGCTTCGAAAAGCAGCGAAAATTTCAAAAGGTAGTGGTAATCCTTTAGCTGAAAAGGTTGCTATTATTTCAAGAGATCAAGTAAAAGAAATTGCTGAAACTAAAATCAAAGATTTGAATGCTGCTGATATTGAAGGAGCTATGAGAATCATTGAAGGTACCGCCCGTAGTATGGGTATACAAGTACAATAATTAAGGTTAGAAAAATGGTTAAACACGGAAAAAGATATAGCGCTGCAATTGGTTTATTGGAAGAAGATCAAATTTATTCTCCTCAAGAAGCGGTAAGTTTATCTAAGAAAAACGCTACTGCAAAATTTGATGAAACTGTTGAACTTCATATTAGAACTGGCGCTGATCCCAGGCATGCAGATCAAATGCTTAGAGGGGTTTCCTTATTACCTCATGGTGTGGGTAAACAAATTCGTACTTTAGTATTTTGTCAAGGAGAGGCAGTTGAAATAGCAAAACAAGCAGGTTCAGATCATGTTGGTAGTGATGATCTTATTCAACAAATTGAACAAGGTTGGCTAGAATTTGATGTAACTATTGCTACTCCAGATATGATGGGTAAAGTTGGTAAATTAGGTCCAGTACTCGGAAGAAAAGGATTGATGCCTAATCCTAGAACTGGAACTGTAGTATCACCTGAAGATCTTCCTAGAGCTATTGAAGATTCAAAAAAAGGAAGAGTGGAATTTAAATTAGATCGAAATTCTATAATCCATGTTCCACTTGGGAAAGCCAGTTTTGAAGAGAAGCAACTGATGGATAATTTATCAGTTTTGATGGAAAATATTTTAAGAAATCGTCCTTCAGGAGTAAAAGGACAATTTTTGAAATCAGCTTATATTACTACTACTATGGGGCCTAGCGTCCAGATTGATATTGCAGGAATTAGTGATCTTAAAGTAGAATAGTATTCCGCCAAAGACCGAAGGTTCTCAAAAGGTAAAATTCCTTCCTAGGTGTAATATTAGTTGTATTACCTCGGTTTTTGCCGAGGTTTTTTTATTTATAGGAGATTTTTATGCCTACTGAAAAAAAGGCAGCACTTATAGAAGATTTAAAGAAATGCATTACGGATTGTTCAATTGCTATTGCAACTGATTATGCTGGAATTAGTGTTTCAGAAATGAGTGAACTAAGGACTGCTATTAGAAATCAAGGTATGAAATTTAAAGTTGTTAAAAATACCTTGTTGAAAATTGCAGCAGATGAATCTGAATGGCCTGAACTTCAAGAATTAGTTGATGGTCCAACTGGCATTGTTTTTGGATATGGAGAAGAACAAGAAGCCGCAAAGTTGATTACAAAATACATTAAAGATTCAGGAATTGAGTTGAAATTGAAATCATCTGCTATGGGCTCACAAATTCTTTCTGCAGCAGAATTGCAACAATGGGCTAGTCTGCCTGGTAAAGATGAATTAATAGCTCAATTAATTGGCCAACTTCATGGTCAAATGGCAGCTTTGGTTTATACGCTGAATAACCCTATAACTCGATTGGCTAGAACTTTAAACACCATAGCTACACGTTAGATACATACAAGACTACAACAATAAAACCAGTAAAATTTAGGAGAAAAAATGAACAGAGAAGAAATATTACAAGCATTGAAAGACTTACCAGTAATTGAACTGGCAGGTTTAGTTAAAGATTTAGAAGAAGAATTTGGCGTTAGTGCTGTAGCTGCAGCACCTGTTGCTGTTGCAGCAGCGCCTGCTGCAGGAGATTCTTCAGGAGCGGCAGAGCAAGAAGAATTCACAGTTACATTAAAAGAAGTTGGTGACAATAAAATTAATGTGATTAAAGCTGTTAGAGCTGCTACTTCTCTAGGATTAAAAGAAGCTAAGGATTTAGTTGAATCTGCACCTGCTCCAATTAAAGAAGGAGTGGGTAAGGATGATGCTGATGCTTTGAAGAAAGACTTAGAAGAAGCCGGAGCAACTGTAGAATTATCTTAGTATTAATAATATGGAATTGTTTGGGGCCCTTCTGGTAATACACATATTGAAGGGTTCCCGCCGTATTTATCTTTTAAATTGTTAATTGTCTTCTCAATATTATCTACAGGAATTAAATGGGCTTGACGAATTTCTTCGTTTGAAAGGTAATCAGATTTTAAATATATCTCATTATTTTTTTGTATTTGAGATTGAATTTGGACTTGCCATTGATCCTGTTTTTTGTACGTAGGTTCTTCGATCATTTTTAACAATTCGTTTGGTGATTGTCTAGAAGTTAAAATTTCTTTAAATAAACCATGATTTGGTATTCCGTCAGAACATTCTGCAGCGCAAATGATGCTTCCATTATCTTTGGTGATTTGGAAAGCTGCCGATACTCCTTTAACACATTGATAAAGATTCATATCAAGAGGGTAGCCATTATTAGTGGTAACAACAATATCAAATAAATTTTCTACTTTTTGCATAGCTGTAGTTTTTACAAATTCACATGCTTCTTTATGAATAGAAAACATTTCTCCAGCAAATACGCTTGTAATCTCTCTTTTTTTATTGATTGTCACATCTAAAGTGAAATCTGAAGGGAATTTTGTAGCTATTTCTCTGATGCTGTCATGAATGGGGTTATCATATGTTTTTCCCCATCTAGAGTTTGAGTTTTTAATCATCTCAGATCCATGAAGATCCATGATTGTATCTAGGCCTGCTAGCCCTGGTGCGATCATTTTAGGGCCTCCACTAAATCCAGCAAAAAAGTGAGGTTCTACAAACCCCATTGTAATTTTTGAATCACATGTCATCCATTCTTTATTGAGGAAAATAGGGATACCGTTTTTAGTGTTACCTAGAAAATCTAATGAATCTTTTTGATCTGCTCTATGGTTTATAATGCGATGTTTTTCTATAATTTCTTGTGAACCTAACATCTCAGATAATTCTTCAATTGTATTTTCTCGATGTGTCCCAGTAGCTATAAAAATATTTATGTCTAAATTCTGAATTTGGGATAACTCTTTTAAAACTATTGGCAATACCTTGCTTGTTGGTGAAGGTCTTGTAATATCACACACACTTATTCCAACTTTTTGTCCTGCTTTAACTATTTCTCTTAATGGACGAGAGTTAATAGGATTTCTAATAGCTGAGATGATCGCTCCATTCTCATCTGGTAACCCGGGAATAAATTGTGGTTCTATTACAGTAGTACTTTCGGGTAATTCGATATCTAGTCCCGTTTTTCCATACATTAGCTTGATGTTCATATTTTTATACTATTTCTTTTCTAAGTAATGCTTCACATAAATGGGCCGTGTCCACTAAATCTGGGATGGTAACAAATTCACGTTTTGTGTGCATACCTGTAACTGCCATACCAATGACTACCGCATCAATATTGTTAAGTTTAAAGACATTTCCGTCAGTTCCTCCTCCTGATTCAACATAATTTGGAGTAAGGCCTAAGCTATTGAGTGATTCATTTACCCTGCGTCTTACAGGATCGTCTTCAGAAATGGTGTATGTTTCAAATTGTTTGTGAAGATGAGTGTTTAAATTTGCCTCTGGATATTTCGTTTTAATAGATTGAACAATTTCTGTAATTTCACTTTGAATCTCGTCCAATTTTTCTATGTTAGTACTTCTAAACTCGCCCGTGATAGTTGTAGAATCTGCTACTGTATTTCTAGTAGAGCCTCCTTCTATCAATCCAATATTGAAAGTCGTGTTTTTATCTAATCTTCCTTGTGGTAATTTTGTAATTAAGTCAGCGGCGATCCTGATAGCAGATAATCCTTTTTCAGGTTCTACTCCAGCATGCGCTGATCTGCCTGTGATTTCTATGATGAATCCCATATATGTGGGGCTAGATATAGTCATTGTGCTGGCAGGACCTTCTCCGTCAAATACTATAGCTTCTTTGGCAGAAATTAATGAAAAATCCAAATTTTCAGCTCCAACTAATCCTATTTCTTCTTCTCTAGTAAAAACTACTTCCACTGGAGGGATTTGATGGTGGTCTTCAAAAATAGATTGAAGCCCCTCAAGTATAGCGCTTACCCCCGCCTTGGCATCTCCACCTAGAATAGTTGTGCCATCAGAAACAATTTTGTCTTGTTGAATTTGGGGTTTTATTCCTCTTCCGGGCTCAACTGTATCCATATGTCCAGATAAAATTATTTGTGGTTTACCTGAAGATTTTGCAATCAAGTTTCCGTATGAATCACGTTGAGTTTTTAATCCTAAATTTTCTAGAAAATCAATTAAGAATAAGGCTACATTTTCTTCTTCTCCTGAAGGGCTATCAATTTGAACTAGATCGCAAAAAGTTTTGATTAGTCTTTCTTTATTTATCATATTATTCTCGCTACTTGGTATAATTTAAATATGGTTAAATTGTTACTGATTATATTATTTATATTTAATGGGTGCTCTCAAGCTAGTTTACCTCAAATAGATACAAAAGAAACTTTACCTGAAATTTCACTAATTACTGAAACGGGAGAAATTTCCTCTAAAGATTTTCTCGATGATAATAGACCAGAATTTTTATTATTTATTTCGCCATTTTGAGGTACATGTGTTTCCGAGTTACGGAAATTGTCAAATAATGATCAAGGTCTCTCAGACATTTCAAACATTTACATTATTGCAATGAATTCTGGTTTTACAATTGAGACAATTAAAAACCTTTCTAATGGGCATCCTGAATGGAAGTATGCAATTCCCAAAGATGATTCTACATTGAAAATTATTTCAGGTTTAACAAGGTCGACTAAAATTTTAGTCGATTTAGAGAATAATGTGATTGGGAGGTATAAAATGGGATTTTGGGATGTTAATCAATGGATTGAAATATTAAAAGAACCTGTTTAATTTATATATTTATTTGACAATGGCATTCGTCTATCTCGATCAAAATTTTTCGCAGTGATTTTTATTCCTGGAGCTGATTGACGTCTTTTGTATTCGTTTTTGTCTACTAATTTAATCACATGGTTGATAATATCGTTATCAAATCCCATAGTCTGTATTTCATAAGTGCTGAAATCCTTTTCTACGTATAATTCTAAAATTTTGTCAAGAATTTCATAAGGAGGTAGACTATCTGAATCTTTTTGGTCAAACTTAAGTTCTGCGCTGGGTTCTTTAGTGATAATTGATTCTGGAATAATCTCTTTTTTGTATTTTAGATTTATATAATTGCTGATTTTGTACACTAAAGTTTTAGGAACGTCTTTAATAACAGCAAATCCTCCTGCCATATCTCCATAAATTGTTGCATATCCCACTGCCATTTCACTTTTATTTCCTGTAGTTAAGACTAAATATCCAAACTTGTTTGAAAGTGCCATTACTAAAGCCCCTCTGATTCTTGATTGTAAATTTTCCTCTGCTACTCCCCAATTAGTATTTTTAAAATCTTCAGATAATGTGGATTCATATGTTGAGAAAATGTCTTCAATAGAAATTTCATTTAAATTAATTCCTAGATTAATGCATAATTGATTTGCATCACTTTTACTACTTTGTGATGAAAATCTAGATGGAAGATAGACACATCTGACATTTTCAGGGCCTAATGCTAGTGAAGCTATAGTTGCAACCAATGCAGAGTCAATTCCCCCAGATAATGCTATTAAAACCTTTGAAAATCCTGTTTTTTGAACATAGTCTTTTGTTCCTAGTATCAATGCTTGAAGTATCTGATCTTCTTCGATACAGGATTCTTGTGTTGTATTAAATTTTTCTAGTATGTGCTTTTTATTTTTGGAGGTTTTGATATTAATTGAGTTAGTTGAATAAGTAATTGATTGAGAGCGGTCTTGATTTTGATGTTCATCTAAATCGTAAACTAATAGTTTTTCAGTGAATTGAGGTCCTATTACTTGTATTTTTCCATCAAAATTGATGAACATACTCCCGCCATCAAAGACGAGTTCGTCTTGTCCTCCAACCATGTTTACATATGCTATATTGACCTTATTTTCTTTAGCTCTTTTTATTAATAGTCTTTTTCTTTCTTCTATTTTCCCAATTTGGAATGGTGAACCATTAATATTCAGAATAGTGGAAACTCCACTAGCAGCTAAATTTTTAGTAGGATTTGGGTGCCATATATCTTCACAAATATTGATTCCTACTGTCGAATTTTCTAAATTTATCAAACTATGAGAGTGCCCTGAAGAAAAATAGCGTTTTTCATCAAAGACACCATAATTAGGCAGATAAATTTTCTTTTGAGTTCCTAATAACTGTTGATTATGAGAAATTGCAGCTGAGTTAAAAATCTTCTTGTTTTCTTTTTCTACAAATCCATATATGGCTATGATGTTTGATGTATGTTTTGCAACCTCTTTAGCTGCTTTAATATTATCTTCAATAAAATGAGATTTGAGCAATAAATCTTCTGGGGGATATCCTGTAATTGATAATTCAGGAAAAACTATGATATCTGAATTTACTTTCTCAGCTTTTTTAATAAATTTTTTTATTTTTAAGACATTCCCTGTTAAATCACCAACTGTAGGATTAATTTGTGCCAGAGCTATTCTTAATTTACTCAAAATCTTCTCCAAAATAAAAGTGAAGAAATTGTAATTTAATTTTCTTTAATAAACTTTTCTATTCTAGATAAAGCTTCATTCAGGTTTTTTTCAGAGTTTGCAAACGAGATTCTTAAAAATCCTTCTCCATATTTTCCAAAACACTCCCCAGCTAATAAAGCTACCCCTGCATCTTCTAATAGTCTGTTAGCTAAAACCCCACTTGAAAACCCTGTCCCTGAAATATCAGGAAACGCATAAAAGGCTCCTTTAGGCATAGCACAATTAAATCCCGGAATAGAATTTAATCCATCTACTATTATGTTTCTTCTTCTTTTGAATTCATCAACCATTAAGTTGGGTTGTTTTTGCGAACCAGAAATAGCTTCAATTGCTGCTTGTTGAGTAAAACTAGCAGTACAAGAAACGCTATTTGTAACTAATCTTGAAATGGGTTCAATTAGATTGTCAGGAAATACACCATAGCCTATTCTCCATCCAGTCATAGCATAAGTTTTAGATAACCCATCAAGTACAATTGTTCTTGAGAGCATATCAGGGAATGTAGTAATACTGTTATGATCGCCTTCAAATAAAAATCTTGAATAGATTTCGTCTGAAAGAACCAAAATGTTATTTTCTTTAGCTATATTTGCCAATTCTTCTAATTCTGAATCTCCTAAAATACTTCCGCACGGGTTGTTTGGCGAGTTAATAATCATGAGTTTTGTTTTTGGTGTGATTTGGTTCCTGACTTCGCTAATATCTATATTAAAATCCCGGTCTCCGTGTAACTGCATTGGGACAGCAGTCCCTCCACAAAATTCGATCATTGATTCATAAATGGGGAATCCGGGGTTTGGGTATAATACTTCGTCACCATTTTCAATTAACGCAAGCATAACAAAAAACATTATCGGTTTTCCCCCAGGAGTAACTATTACATTTTCTCCTGAAACCTTGATTCCTCTTGATGTACTGATGTCTTTGGCAATTACATCTCTTAAATCACCATATCCCGGAGAGGGGTTGTAAGAAGTAAATCCATTTGATAAAGCATTTTGTCCTGCTGACACAATGTTTTCGGGAGTGTCAAAATCAGGTTCTCCGATTTCTAAGTGAATTACATTTTTACCTTGGGATTCTAATTTTTGTGCTTTTGCTAGAACTTCAAATGCAGTTTCTGTTCCAAGCCTACTCATTCTTTTAGCTAGTTTCATTTACTAAATCCATAATATGATATTTCAGTATACATGTATATTTGTCACACTACTACAGATTAAACTCTATAATAATGTAGAGGAGGGTTAATTTGAAAGTTTATTTAGGTGTTCCCCGAGGATTTTGCGCTGGTGTAGTTCGAGCTATAGACATAGTTGAATTGGCATTAAAAAAATTTGGACCTCCCATATATGTTAAACACCAAATTGTCCATAACCCACATGTAGTAAATGATTTAGAACGTAAGGGTGCGATTACAGTAGAAAAAGTTGAAGAAATTCCCTCAGGAAGTAGAGTGATATTTTCAGCTCATGGTTCATCGCCTCAGGATTTTATTAAAGCTGAAACATTAAATTTAAAAGTTATAGATGCTACTTGTCCACTTGTTATAAGAGTTCATAATGAAGCAAAGAAATATCATAATGAAGGCCGAAAAATATTATTAGTTGGACATAAAGGCCATCAAGAAGTAATTGGGACTATGGGTCAAACAGATATGGAATTGATTGATGATAGAGAAAAATTTAATCCGCCTGACTGGGATGTTAAAACTCCTGTTTCAGTAATTACTCAGACTACTCTTTCTGTAGATGATACAGAGCAATCCATTAAGAATATTACTGAAAAATTTAGTGATGTGATTGTTAGAAATGATTTATGTTATGCAACTACTAACCGTCAAATGGCGGTAAAAAAGATCTCAGAATTTGTTGATATGTTTTTAGTTATTGGTGCAGAAAACAGTTCTAATTGTAATCGCCTTAGAGAAGTAGCAGAAAAAAAAGGACTCAGATCTTATTTGATTAATTCTTTAAGTGATCTTGATATTGCATGGTTGAAAAATGTAAACAATGTAGGGATTACATCAGGTGCTTCCACTCCTGAAAAGCTTGTGAATGAAATTGTTGATTTTCTCAATCCTGAAGAAGTGGTATATATGGGAGGTGAAGAGGAAAACATAACTTTTAATTTACCAGTTGAACTACGTTAGGAGTATATATTTGCAAATTAATTTATTAAGTCAATTATCTGGGGCTCTTGAAGCTGAAGGAATTGCGGTGGTAATAGATGTATTTAGATGTTTTACTACTCAAGCTATTGCATTTCAAAATGGCGCTTCAGAAATAATTTTAGTGGCAGAAATTGAAGAAGCAAAAAAAATGAAAAATGAAGGTTTGGGAGATGTGTTATTGGGAGAAGTAGGCGGTAAAAAACCTGAGGGTTTTGATTTTGGCAATTCCCCTACAGACATATTGAATGAGAATTTTTCCGGTAAAAAATTAATTCACTCTACTAGGGCTGGAACAGTTGGAGCTACTTCAGTTAAAAATGCTGATGTGATTTATGGAGGATCTTTTGCTGTTGCGTCAGCTACTGTTGCATCTATTTTAAGACATAACCCTAATATCGTCAGTCTAGTATCTATGGGTCTAGAAGGTAAAATTCGTACAGATGAAGATGAACAATGTGCATTATATTTACGTAATTTGCTGCAGGGAAGATTGCCTGATCAGAATGCTGTAAGGTCATTAATTTTGGTTAGTGAAGAATCAGAAAAATACGATAATGATGATTTACCTCAATGGCCTAAAAGTGATAGGGAAATTGCGTTAAATTTTGATTCGCATGAATTTGCAATTAGAATTTTTAATGAAAATGGTATGGTGGTATCTAGACCAGAATACATTTAATCTTGTTTTAGATCAAAAAATGAATTTACTAATTCTTCTTTTTGTTTTTCAGTAATATCTCTACTGTTTTTTTGTAATGATCTAAGGAATTTATTAACTATACAAATTCCTAATACGAAACCTGAACTTATTCCGTAAATGAGACTCATGGAAACAAATCCATTTATAAGATCTTCTATTACCCATTTAGCAACAAAATCTAATCTTTCTCCAACTAACAATTGAGTTGAGAAATAAGGTGTTCCTTCTGTGATTAATTGTGTGATGGCTAAAGTGATTTGAGATTCAATTATAGGATATGCATATATAGGGAAAATGAAATTCCAGATTGCAAATATTATTATACTGGCAATTAATAAAGATGAAGATGCCCAAATAATTTTATTAATAAACCGTTTAGCTCCCAAAAAACCAAAAATTAAGGCTATTAATATAGGTACTATGTACAATAGGATTTGAAAAACCCCAGATAGAGCTAAAAGGCTTCTAATGCTTTCTATGTTGTCATGTAAAGTTTTTCCTTGTGGTTGTGATGTCAAAATTCTTTTGTAATCGTCATCTGAAAATTTAAATCCACCAGTTAAATAGTTTCGAATTTCTTCAAATTGTTGAAGGTTTCCTGAATTTAATAGGATTTTTTCAAAATCAGACTCACTAAACAAATAGCCATTTTTCATGACTTCTCTAACTTTTTGTAATTGATCCATTGCATCAGGTGAAATAGATATTAATGTTTTTTCATCAAAATTTATCGAGTCTGGAATATTTGAGAGAATTAATGGTTCTATTTGAGATATTACATTTTTCGTAATTTCCTCTGTATCAATGGTTTCTTTAAGAATAGGGTTTAGTGAATCAAACCTTTCTTCAAGTTTTTCTTGAATTAAAATTGAAATTCCTTCAATAGAATTCTTTTTAACCTGATCTAGTTTAACTTCTATATTAAATTCATCAGTGGACCCCAAAATGTAAAGCGCAACGTCATCTATCACAGATTCGGTTGTTGTTTGAATCCATTCAGGTGAAGCACTCGATTTTAAAGTGGAAATCAACTGTTCCTCGGTTAAAGAAATATTGTACGGAAGGTCAGGTATATTTTTTATAGCTGAAGAAATTGCAGGAGTGGCTACATTATCAAAAATAGAATTATAGGCGTCTCCCTGAGACAAGATATTTTTGGTTTCAGTAATAGCTGACTGAGATAATTCTTGTGTGTTGATTTTGACAGTGAATGTGTCAGTTCTTCCAACAATGTAGGGAGTGATTTCAAAAAGTGCACTATCAATCTGATTTACTATCCACTTTTCGGTAATTACGTTTTGTGCGGATTCAATTAATGAGTCTTCTGTAACCTTAATTTCTAAGGGCAATTCCGACTCTGAAATTCCTTTTAACTGTGGTCTGATTTGGGTTTCAAAAATCCAATCGTAAATTTCAGCATTTTTAATGATTTGAGATATCTCAAGTGATGCTGACTCTATTCTTTCATCCAGAGGGATTTCAATTAGGAAAGAATTAGATTGTCCTACAAAATATGTTCCCAGTTCAGTGAAAGAAGATTCTGTGCTTGATTGTAGCCAATCTGCAGGAATTACTCTGTTAAGGGACTCTATGATTTCATCATTCGATAAATTTTTTGATAATATCAAGATTGGATCTTGGGTTTTATTTGATTCTTTAGGTCTACCTTCTTCTAATGCAGACTGAGGAACATCATTGAGTATGAAATTGTATAAATCTCCCGAAGAGATTATTTCTAGGTAATAAGACGGGTTCAGTAGCCTGACTGTAATTTGATTTGTAAAAATGGTTGCTTGTAAAACAACTACTAATAATAAAAATATTGGTGTTCCAAAAAATCTTCTTAGCCAAATCATTTAAATTTCTTTTGAATATTTTGTATTTAAATGGTGCGGTATATTTGCGAATAATTCAAGGTTTCTAAATTTCCAATTTAGTATTAAAAACTTCAACCTACTCCATAATAACCTATTTGAATTGTATCTCCATTAACTAAAACAGGAGTAATTCTTTCCCCACCTGTTAATTCTTCAAGTAGGGAAATTTTTTCAGGATTAATCGACAAATCAATTTCTTGAAAATCGATAGATTGTTCTAGCAAATCAGATTTTAGAGCGTCTGAATAAGAACAGTCAGGCCGAGTGTATAAAATTATTTGATTATTCATTTGTACGTATATTACCTCATTAATCAGATGGTGTGTATTTACAAGAACTTTAAGGGCCAAATTTTTAAAAATACAATTTCTGAAATGATCGACTCATTGATTGTTCCTATTTCTCTACTGTCTTTAGAACTTTGTCTTCTGTTATCACCAAGCACGTAAACATGGTGCTTGGGTATTGTTACATCATCAAAATCAGTGAAGTTTGATTCTGGTAATTTTTTTAAATAATTTGTAGATGTTTTCGATTTATTTAAATAAATTTTTCCCTCATGAATTAATATATGATCTTTCTCTATTCCAATGACTCTTTTAATAATTAAAGAGTTTTGAAAATTAAAAATTACTATTTGATTTCTTTTTATTTTTTGTGTTTTTTTGGTGAAAACATAATCTCCATTTTTCAGAGTAGGAAGCATACTGTTGTTCTTTATTTTACGAATTTTGATCATGTTGCGATTCTACACGGTTTTAATGTATCTTCTAAATCGGAAATAAAAATTTCTGAATAAATTTTGGACGTCAAAATCTTACAAAGAGGTGAAAAATGAATCTAGTATCGTCTATTGAAAAATTATTATCTATTAAAAATGTTGAGGCGCATTGTGATGTGCCTTGTGGGATCTATGACCCTATTACAGCAAAAATTGCAGCTCAAACTGTTTTGAAAATGGCAGTTAGGCTAGAGGCTGTTGAAATGCCACCTAGCTCTATTGATACTCCAAATAATGTGGCTAGGTACGTTGCTGTAAAAGAAGAACATGCCGAAGCTGTTAAACATGATTTAAGTGTTTTATGGTCAGATTATTTTAAACCTGAGCATTTAGAAAAATACCCAAATCTTCATGAATTATTTTGGAATGCTAATAAATTGGCTGGAGCCAATAAGCAATCTGTTAGTTCAGAATCTGCTCAGAAATTAGTAGACACTGTAGATGAAATAGCTTCAATATTTTGGGCAAGCAAGGGCGTGGATTACTCAGACCCTAATGCATCTGTAAGATACGGAGCTTAGTTTTGAAAGATAGGGCTTATGATAATTTTTCGAAGCCCTATCTTTTATAATCTTCTCTAGGAGGGCTAAAAATATCTAATGCCCTAGCAGGCTTATCCCCTGTAATTACTTTGTGAGGTATGTTGCTAGGAATCATGTAATATTCCCCTTTGGATATTACTTTGGATTCATTGCCAATTATGAATTCAAATTCTCCCTCTAATACTAGTCCTGCTTGTTCGTTTTCATGTACATGCTCTGGAACAATGGACCCAGCGGATAACTCTACAAGACTCATCATAATTTTCTCTCCCCATAAAGTTTTTAGTACAACTCCTTCAGCCTTATTAATTTCAGTTAATTCAGATTCATCGAAAAAATACATTTCTACCTCTTTATTATGATAAATTTTGATTATGCAATTGTAAGCTTGTAGTAATTATGTCATTGATAGGAGTAAGAACTCCCATTTTTTTTCCTAGTCTTGAGACAGCTCCATTAATCACTTCGTATTCAGTCATTTTTTTTGCTTTTAAATCTTCATACATTGAAGAAATGAGATTTAAAGAATTTTTTTGAAATTGAGTAATAATTTTTTGAACAATGTCACTAGATATATTTATATTCAATGAATGTGCTACTGATAATGATTCCTTCAGAACGGAAATCACTAAATTTTTAGATTCTTCCCTAGACAAAATCGATTCAAAATCTTGTCTGAGTAGACAAGAAATTCCACTGAGTGCAGAAATATAAATCAGTTTTTTCCATAAATCACATTGAATATCTGTGGAAATTTCGTAATTAATTTTTGTGTTTTTAAAAATTGAATTAATCATTTCAATTTGTTTGTGATTGCCTCCTAATACTATTTTAGGATTACCTCCAAACTCTTCAATTACTCCATGAGATTTTTTTGTTGCATCAATATATGTAGCTCCAGGGATTACATGATCAACCCCAAAATGATTAGATAGAAATTCTTGGCTTCCTATTCCATTTTGAATTGATAATATTTGTGTACTTGACGTTAAAACCTGTTTGATTATCGGGATAGAACCTTCATTTTGATATGATTTTACGCTGAAAATCACTAGGTCAGCTTTAAAATTTTTGGGAGGTATTTCAAAAGCATTTACTTCAAAAGTGCTATTCCCAGTAGATTTACTAATTATTTTTAGTCCATTTTGTTTAATATTTTTTAAATGATTGCCTCTAGCAACAAATCCTACTTCATTATTATTTAACAACAAGGATCCGAAATACCCTCCAACGGAACCTGCGGCCATAATCAATACCTTCATTTTCCCCCCATTAATCAAAAATTATGCAGATATGCTATATAATAGTCTAAAATTTTGCGTTGATCAGGATTAGTAACTACTACAGATATTGAAAGAGAGCTGGGTAAGCTGTGAACCAGTGAATTAAGTGTAGCGAATGGACCTGTGAGCAATTTCTAAATAAGAGCTTTTCTTTTGAAAAGAATTAGGGTGGCACCGCGGTATATATCGTCCCTTGAGGACGATATTTTTTTGGGAAAAATTTATGACAAATAAACAAATCAGAGTTTTTAGTGGTGTACAACCTTCCGGAGATCCTCAATTAGGTAATTATTTGGGTGCTTTTAGAGGATGGGTTAAAAAGCAGTCTGAAAAAGATAATTTTTTTTGTGTTGTAGATTTACACGCATTAACTGTTACACCTTCACCCGAAGATCTTAAAAAGCAAACCCGTGAATTGGCTGCAGTATTGTTTGCTTGTGGGCTTGATCCGGATCAAAGTACACTTTTTGTTCAAAGTCATGTGTCAGCTCATGCTGAGGGGTGTTGGTTGTTGAATTGTGTCACACCGATAGGGTGGCTTGAAAGGATGACTCAATTTAAAGACAAGTCAGAAGGGAAAGAAAGAGTATCAACTGGATTGTTAGATTATCCGGTACTAATGGCTGGAGATATTCTTTTATACGATGCTGATGAAGTTCCTGTAGGTGAAGACCAAAAACAACATGTTGAACTTTCTAGAGATATTGCTGAAAGATTTAATAGGTTATACGGTGAAACATTTAAAATTCCTCGACCCGTTATTCCTGAAATTGGCGGTAGAGTGATGGGCTTGAATGACCCAAATGTAAAAATGTCAAAAAGTTTTGCTGATATTCGAGGCCATGCTATAAGAATTTTGGATACTCCTGAGGAAATTGAAAGATCTTTTATGAGAGCAGTCACAGATTCATCAAATGAAATTGTTTTTAGCAATTCTCCTGAAAAAGCAGGCGTCAATAATTTGTTGGGTATATATAAAGTTATTACAGAAAAATCAGAAGAAGAAGTAGAAAAAGATTTTGCATCGGCTAGAGGTTATGGTGATTTAAAGAAAGCCGTTGCAGAAGTTGTAATTGAAGAACTTCGTCCAATTAAAGAAAAATATTTGGAATTGATGAAAGATGTAAGTGAATTAGACAGATTGTTGTCTGTGGGAGCTCAGCAAGCATCATCAATTGCTTTTCTGAAACTTGACCAAATGAAAGAAAAAATGGGATTAATTTTACCGGTAAGTAAGGAATTAATTTAATGTATTCACCTAGTTTAGAAGAAGTTAAAAAACTTTCTAGTAAGGGTAATTTGATTCCTGTTTTTCTTGAAGTTGATGCAGACCTGGAAACTCCAGTGTCGGCTTATATGAAAGTTGCGAGATCTCCCTATTCATTTTTATTTGAAAGCGTAGAAGGTGGAGAGCATCTGGCGAGATTTAGTTTTATTGGGACTGAACCTGAATCTGTAATTGTTACTGGACCTAATCAGAAAGATGGAGAAGTTGATCCATTAATTTTACTTGAAAAAACTCTTTCACAATATCAACTAGTTGATACTGGAGATTTGCCTCGTTTTAGAGGTGGATCAGTAGGTTATTTATCTTATGAGACTATTAAATATTTTGAGGAATTAAATGTTCCAAAAGAAGATATCCTTCTTGTACCTGAATCCATATTAATGATGACAAAAACTTTCTTAGTTTTTGACCATGTGAGACACAAGATTCGTGTGGTTAGTCATGCTTATTTAAAGGATGGGGATGTTGAGCATGCTTATGATGATGCTATTAAAGAGATCGATAAAATTGTAAAACGATTGAATTCTCCTTTGAATCCTATGGATATACCTCGAAAATCTGGACATCCTAGTGGTCCAGTTACATCTAATATGGATAAACAATTCCATAAAAAGATGGTAGAAAAATGTAAAAAATATGTCGTTGATGGAGATGTGATTCAAGTAGTGGTTTCTCAAAGATTTTCTAAAAAAACATCTGCCCACCCTTTTCATATTTATAGATCACTTAGAGCAATCAATCCGTCACCATATATGTATTATTTGGATTTGAATGGGTTTCAAATAGTTGGGGCATCTCCGGAAATGATGGTTCAAGTTGAAGATAGCACAGTGTCTATGCACCCTATTGCAGGAACTAGGCCACGTTCTCAAGATATTGATGAAGACATTAGATTGGAAGAAGAACTTAAAAATGACGAAAAAGAAAAAGCAGAACACACAATGTTATTGGATTTAGGTAGAAATGATGTGGGGAGAGTGAGCCAACCTGGTTCTGTTAATGTTACTGAGATTATGGGGATAGAAAGATATTCTCACGTAATGCATTTAGTATCTAATGTAGAGGGTAAATTGAAGGATGAACTTTCTATTTTTGATGCTTTTAGATCATGCTTTCCTGCGGGCACCGTATCAGGGGCACCAAAAATTAGAGCTATGGAAATAATTGCAGAATTAGAAAACGATAAAAGAGGTCCTTATTCTGGTAGCGTGGGATATTTTGATTTTGCAGGCAATATGGATACAGCAATTTCCATTAGAACTATGGTTTACAAAGATGGTGTAGCTCACGTTCAAGCAGGAGGTGGGATAGTCTTTGACAGTCAACCTTTAATAGAATTTGATGAAACTGTGCATAAATCTAATGCATTGATGAGGGCTATTGAATCAGCTGAAATGAAGTTAGATTTATAGGAGGATGCATGATATTACTCTTAGATAATTACGATAGTTTTACATATAACATCTATCAATATATGTCCGAGTTAGGTGCTGAAGTGAAAGTGATTCGTAATGATAAAATTTCATTATCAGAAATCAAAGATTTAAATCCTGAAAAAATTGTAGTGTCTCCTGGGCCTTGTACTCCTCAAAAGGCAGGTATTTCAAATGATGTAATTAAAACTTTTGGAGAGAATATTCCAGTTTTGGGAGTTTGCTTGGGCCATCAATGTATTGGAGAATCTTTCGGTGGAATTGTGATGGGTGCTGGTGAGATAATGCATGGCAAAACATCTTTGATTCATCATGATGGGAAAGGTGTCTTTTTAGGGATTCCAAGTCCATTTATGGCAATTCGATATCATTCTTTAGTAATTCAGAATGAAACTTTACCTGATGAATTGGAAGTTTCAGCTTGGACAGATAATGGGATAATTATGGGGGTACGGCACAAAAGTTTACCTGTAGAAGGAATTCAATTTCATCCTGAATCTATTATGACTGAATATGGGAAAGAATTATTGTCAAATTTTTTGAAAATAAAAAAGGATTTGTCATGAAACCATATTTGGAAAAAATTTCATCAAATGTTGATTTAACTTATGAAGAAGCTGCAGATGCTATGCAATTGATTATGTCAGGAGAATCTACTGCTGCTCAATTTGGGTCTTTTGTTACAGGATTAAGAATGAAGGGCGAAACTGTTGATGAAATTGCTGGTATGGCCTCAGTAATGAGAAAGATGGCATTATCTGTAAATTATGATAATGATTTGTTAGATACTTGTGGTACTGGAGGTGATGGGCTAGGAACATTTAATATATCTACTGCTGCAGCATTTGTGTCGGCAGGGATAGGAATTAAAATTGCCAAACACGGTAATAGAGCAATGTCTAGTCATACAGGAAGTGCAGATGTTTTAGAATCTTTGGGGATTAATATTAATTTAACTCCCGACCAAGTATCTGAGTGTATCAAAATTTCAAATTTCGGATTTATGTTTGCTCAGGGATTTCATCCGGCTATGAAACATGCAGGTCCTCCAAGGAGAGAAATTGGAATTCGAACTGTGTTTAATATACTAGGGCCTTTAACTAACCCTGCAGGAGCACAGAAACAATTAATAGGTGTATCGGATCCTAAAGTTGGGAATTTAATAGCTCAATCTTTGAAAAGATTAGGATCTGAATCAGCTTTGATTGTTCATGGTAATGATGGTTTAGATGAAATCACTCTGTCTGATTATTCTCAAATATGGATTTTGAAGAATGGAGAGATTTCAACTGAAAAGTTTTATCCAGAATCTGTTGGTGTCAACATTCAATCCTTGTCAACCCTACAAGTTAATAATTCAGAAGAGAGTGCTCAAATGATTGAATCAGTTCTTGATGGAATTCATGGACCCTCAAGAGATATAGTTCTTTTAAATAGTGCTGCAGCAATTTTTATTTCAGGTCATTCTGATAATTTTCAAGCGGCTTTTGATAAAGCTAAGCACTCAATAGATAGTGGATTGGCAAATCAAACATTAAATTTAGTTAGAGAGTATTCACAAAAGTTAAATGATTAAATCTAATTCTCCAAATATTTTAAAAGAAATAGTAGATGCTAAAAAACTTCGATTGGTAGAAGCTAAAAAAAAATTTGCGTTATCTGATATAGAAGAAAGAATAAAAAATTCTGGTTATCCTCTAAATTTTTCAGGAAATTTAATGAGTAACCAGATTCAAATTATTGCAGAAATTAAAAAAGGCTCTCCTTCAAAAGGCGATTTTAATTTACAATTTAGCGTTTCGGATTTGGCTGAAATTTATTCTAGAAATGGCGCTTCTGCTATATCTGTTTTAACTAACGAAGATCATTTTTTAGGTGATATCAATGACTTGAAATTAGCTCATGAGGTCGCTTATAAAAGCCGAATCCCTGTTTTAAGAAAAGAGTTTATATTTGATCCGTATCAGATATATGAATCTAGGGCTTACGGGGCTGATGCAATATTATTGATAGTAGCCATGCTCGAACCTAGTCATTTGACTGAGTTGATGCAAATTTCAAAATCTCTTTGGATACAAAATTTAGTAGAAGTACATGATGAAAATGAATTAGAAATAGCTTTGAAATGTGGAGCTGAAATAATCGGGATAAATAATCGTGACTTAAGGACATTCAATACAAGTTTAGAAACTACAAGTGATTTGGCAAATTTGATTCCTAGAGAAACAATTTTAGTTAGTGAAAGTGGATTTAAAAATAAAATTGAAATTGATTCAGTTAAAAAATATGGTGTCAATGCAGTACTTGTTGGCGAATCTTTAGTGGTTTCAGATGATCCTGGTAAGAAACTAAGAGAGTTGTTATGACAAAATTTAAAATTTGTGGATTAACGGATTTGCATAATGCTAAAACTGTTCGAAGTGCGAATGCAGATTTCATGGGTTTTGTTTTTGTGCCTGGATCAAAACGAAAACTTGATAAGAATTCTGCAAAACAATTGATTGATTCATACAGGCAGTCTACTGGTTCAGGAGGTCCTGCTTTAGTAGGATTATTTGCAGACCAGCCATTAGATTTTGTTAATGAAATGATCACTTTATGTGGTTTGGAGTATGTTCAACTTTGTGGTAGTGAGTCTCCTGAATATTGGGAAAAAATTAATTCAAAAGTTATTAAATCTATAAGTGCAGATAGTTTAACAAGTAATGTTCAAAACCAATCAAATCTTTTCAATGAAACTCAAAAAATTGTAGATTCTAATGCTATTCCCTTATATGATAAATTTGAAAGAGGTCAGTTGGGTGGTACTGGGAAAAGTTTTGATTGGGCAAGTATCAACGGATTTTCAGATTCGTTAGACTTTATTCTGGCAGGTGGATTGAATCCAGAAAATGTTGGAAATGCTATTAAACAAGTTCGCCCTTGGTGTGTAGATGTTTCTACAGGTGTTGAAACTGCAGGAAGAAAAGATCCACATAAAATATTAAAATTTTCTGAAGAAATCCAAGTTTTATAGGAATATTAAAATGCGATGTTCTGATTGTGTTTTTTGTAAAATAAGTTCAGGACAAATTATTTCAGAATTCATCCATGAGTCGAAAACTTGTTTTGCCATTAGAGACATTCATCCGATCGCATCAACACATGTTTTAATAATTCCGAGGATCCATATACCTCATTTAGAGTTTATACATCATTATCCAAACTTTGATTTCAATGAAATGTATTCTGTGGCGGTAGAAATAGCTCGTAAAGAGAATGTTGTAAATTCTGGATATAGATTGGTAATTAATCAAAAAGAAGATTCAGGCCAAGAAGTTGAACATTTACATCTTCATTTAATTGGGGGAAATAAATTAAAGGTTATAGGCTAATGTCTGAATTATTAAAAAAACTAAATGAATACTTGAATGGTCTTCCTATTAAATTACAAGATCATTTACATAGAACAGCAAAATTAGGTCGAGAATTGTCCATATTACATGAAGTAAATGAAGAGAAGGTTTTTGTTTCTTGTATAGCTCATGACATAGCAAAAAAATTAAATAATGATGAAATATTAGAAGAGTCCATACAAAACAAACTAACAATTTCTTTTGAAGAAGAAAAATCTCCAATTCTTATGCATGGTCCTTTAGCAGCTTTTTGGCTAAGAAAAAAGTTTAAATGTAAGGATCAGGAAATTATTGATTCTGTTTTTTTTCATACTACTGGGCGACCATACATGTCTCAAATAGAGAAAGTGGTTTTTTTGGCCGATAAAGTTGAACCTAAAAAAGTTGAAAGTAATCCAGATTTACTTGAAGTTTTAGATGTATGTCAATCTGATTTGGATCTAGCTATATTTAAATATCTTGAAATGAAAATAAGGCAATTATTAAATCAAGGAGTAATTATTCATCCTCTAGCAATTGAGGCTCGTAATTTTTATATGAAATAGGAATTCTAGTTAAGGTTTTCCTTTTTCAATAATTTTTATTTCTGCTTCGAATTTACCTTTTTCTATAGTTATGAAAGCCATTGTGCCGTCTACCATAAATGATTTGTAGCCTTGGCCAGGGTTAACAAATAATGTTCCTTGAATATATTTGTTCAATGGTTCATGAGTGTGCCCAAAAAGAATTATGTCAGGTTTTTCTTCAAAATCTTTGAATAATTCTTCAGGAGGGAATTCTGGGCCAGCCCATGCAGGGTGAGTTATACCTATCTTGACACCCTCAATAGTTATTGTTTTTGTATAGGGCAGAGATTCTCTTATTTCTACAGGATCTGAATTGCCATGAACTATGTGGCCTTCTTTAGAAGAATTTAAAAATCCGTCTACTACTGATTGCCTGACTATGTCGCCACAATGAATAGCGATATCAGCATTTCGGATTTCTGTTTTCATATCAGAATTTACATCTTCCCAATCTAAACTGTGAGTATCAGAAATTACAGCTATTCTTTTCATTTTAATTTAATAAAGCTTGAACACGGTCTAAAATTTCGTGTGCTAATTCATATTTGGTCATTTTAGGTAAATTTTCTACTTCCCCTGATTTATTAATAATTATGACTTCATTATCTTCAGAGTTAAATCCTATATCATTTCTTGAAACATCGTTACCAATAATTAGGTTTAAATTTTTATTAATAATCTTTTTTTGAGCATTTTCAATCAAATTTTCAGTTTCAGCAGCAAACCCGACTTTTATTAATGATTCGTTAGGAATTGATGAAAGGATGTCAGGATTTTTAATTAATTCAATTTCCCAGTTTGTATGATCAGACTTTTTGGCTTTAGTTTTAGAAATTGATTTAGCCCTCCAATCTCCTACTGCTGCAGCCATGATTAAGACGTCGCAATCTAAAGAATGAATCTCAAGAGATTTTTGCATCTCAATAGCAGTTTTAATGTTTTCTACATTTATTCCAATGGGATTACTTAAACTAGTAGGAGCTGATATTAAAGTAACATTTGCACCTCTATCTCTAGCAGCCTCTGCAATAGCAAATCCCATTTTCCCTGAAGATCTGTTAGTAATGGTTCTAACAGGATCTAAATCTTCTTGAGTGCCGCCAGCTGTTATTACAATTTTCTTTTGTGAATAATCAGAATTTTGGCCTAATATCATTGATGCAACTTGAATGATATCTTGGGTGGCAGAGAGTCTTCCTAATCCTACTAGCCCTGAAGCCATTCTTCCAAACTCTGGGCCGCACACAAAAAAACCTCTCTGAATTAATATTGCAAGATTTTCTTGAGTGGCAGGATTCTCAAACATTTTTCCATCCATTGCGGGGGCAATAATTACTGGAGCGTCAGTAGCTAAGATTGTAGTTCCTAACGCGTCGCTTGAAATCCCGTGAGAGATTTTAGCTATGGAATTAGCAGTAGCAGGAGCAACAATAATGCAATCAGCAGCTTCGGCCATTGCTACATGATTTACAGCTAATTCACTGTCTGTGTCAAATAAATTTGTAACTACTTGTCTGTGGGTGATACTTTTAAAGGAAATAGGATTGATAAATTGTTGCGCAGAATCTGTCAAAATAGTATCAACTTTTGCTCCCAACTGGGTTAGTTTACTCGCAAGATCAATGGATTTGTATGATGCGATGCTACCAGTAACACCTAATATAATGTTTTTATTTTTTAGAGGATGATTAGTCAAGAATGTGTCCTTCCAAGATTCAGATAAAATATCATCTCTAATCCTTTTAAAGTTAAATCTATGTTTACTTCATCAATAATTCCTACTTCTTTTTCTAATACTTTAGCAAGCCCTCCAGTAGCAATTACTTTAGATTCACTTCCTAACTCTTTTTTGAATCTTTTTATCATCCCTTTAATAAGGTCAGCATATCCAAACATTAGTCCAGATTGAATAGAATTAGTAGTATTTTTACCTATAGCATATTCAGGTGCTTGCAATTCAACCCTTTTAAGTTGGGAAGTGGAATTGTAAAGCGAATTAGCAGAAACTATCATACCCGGGGCTATTGCACCTCCTAGATATTCATTTGAGTCATTAATAGCATCAAATACTGTGGCAGTTCCTAAATCAACGATAATACATGGCCCTCCATAGATGAAGTTTGCTGCAGCAGCGTCTACTATTCTGTCTGCTCCAACATCTTGAGGACGATCATAAATTACTTTTATGCCAGTTTTGGTTCCAGCACCTACAATTAGAGGTGAAATATCTAAGTATTTTTTGCAAAGCAATTCAAAAGTAGCTGTAATTGGTGGTACCACGCTGCAAATACATGCTTGTTGAATTTTTGATAATTCAATCCCAGAGTCTAGAATGATTTGCCTCAACAATGTGGCATATTCATCAGTGGTTTTTGATACGTCTGTTGAAATACGCCAAGTGTTAATTAAATCTCTTGATTTAAATATTCCTATTGATATATTTGTATTTCCTACGTCTATAGCTAATAACATAATATTTGTTACTTATGATTGATGAGAATTATATCATTGCTAATTTATTGATAAGTTAAATCAGGATATAATCCCATTATAAAAATTTGCTGGAGAGAAATATGGCTACAAAATCACAAACTACAATTCTTACCCCATATCAAGTGAATCGATATAGTAGACATATCATAATGCCTCAAGTTGGAAGTGTGGGCCAAAGAAAGCTTTTGGATGCAAAAGTTCTTATGGTAGGAGCTGGAGGTCTGGGGTCTCCGATTTCGATTTATCTTACTTTAGCTGGAGTAGGTACTATAGGTTTAGTAGAATTTGATGATGTTGATGTTACAAATTTACAAAGGCAAATTCTGCACTTTAATGATGACATTGGAAAACCTAAAGTGCAATCGGCTGTAGAGACATTAAAATCATATAACCCTGATACCGTTGTAAACATTCATGAAGAGCCAATATCTTCTTTAAATGCAATGGAAATAATTAAAGACTACGATATTATTGTTAATGGAGCTGATAATTTCCCAACTAGGTATTTAGTTAATGATGCTTCATATATGTCAGGTAAGCCCTTGGTAGATGGCAGTATATTGTTATTTGATGGTCAGGCAACAACATTTTTGCCGGGAGAAGGATGTTATAGATGCTTATTTCCTACTCCACCACCACCTGGTGAAGTGCCGAGTTGTGCTGAAGCAGGAGTATTAGGAATGCTTCCCGGTATGGTAGGAACTATTCAAGCTACTGAAGTGGTTAAATTAATTTTAGGAATTGGGGATAGCCTGTCAGGTAGATTGCTTTTAATTGATGCATTAAGTATGGAATACAGGACTGTTAAATTAAGAAGAGATCCTGAATGTCCATTATGCGGGGATAACCCTACGGTAACTGAATTGATCGACTATGAAGCCTTTTGTGGTGGAGCTTCATTAATAGGATGAGTTTTTAATTGAAAATTTATACTAAAACTGGTGATGATGGATATACAGGTCTGTTTTTTGGAGGTAGGGTTAGAAAAAATGATGTTAGATGTGCAGCTAACGGATCTATAGACGAAACTGTTTCAGCTTTGGGACTTGCTAGAGCTTTTTGCAAGAATTCAGAAGTTTTAAATATTTTGATTGATATTCAAAACAGCTTGTTTACCGTAGCTGCTGAACTAGCAACTTTACCAGAAAATTATAAGGATCTGAAAGAATTTTATAAAACTATCGATGCTGAAAATGTGACAAAATTGGAGCAAACGATTGATTATGTTGATTCTCAAATTGAATTGCCTGCAAGCTTCATATTGCCCGGAGGTTCCCCTGGATCTGCAGCTTTAGATTTAAGTAGAACTATTCTCAGAAGATCAGAAAGAGAAGTTGTAACTTTGAAAGATGAAGGGAAACTTGGAAATGAATTTTTACTAAAGTATATCAATAGGCTTTCAGATTTATTATTTATGCTAGCAAGATTTGAAGACAAAGATTTGCCTGTTGAGGTTATTACTGGACAAAGATTAAATGATTAAAGAAAAGCCGTTAATAGGTATAGTTGATTATCAAGCAGGTAATTTAAGAAGTGTCCAGAAGGCTTTGGAAAAATTTGGTGCTCGTGTTTTAATCTCTTCAGAAAAACAAGATTTGTTAAATTCAGATGCTATTGTATTTCCTGGGCAAGGAGCATGTGATTCTTCAATGCAAAATCTCAAAAAAAAATCGTTAGATGAAGTTCTCATTAGATTAATTAAGGATCAAGTTCCTTTTTTAGGTATTTGTTTGGGGTTACAACTTTTACTGGAAAATTCTGAAGAAGGCATTGAAGATTGTCTAGGAGTAATTCATGGGAATGTAAAAAAATTTACACCTGGATTGAAAGTCCCTCACATGGGCTGGAATCAAGTTGAATGGAGAATTGATCATCCTGTATTTAAAAATATTCCCACCAATCAAAATTTTTATTTTGTACATAGTTACTACGCTGATCCGGTTGACAATTCTATCGTTGCAGGTGTAACACAATATGGACAAGAATTTTGTAGTGCAGTTACTTTTGATAATGTTATAGCTACTCAGTTTCATCCTGAAAAAAGTGGAAGTTTGGGATTGCAGATTTATGATAATTTTATTCAATTTGTAATGGGAGATTAGATGGAAATTATTCCTGCAATAGATATACGTGGTGGGATGTGTGTGAGATTGACTCAAGGTGATTATTCTCAAGAAACAGTATTTGATGAGGATCCTTTAAACGTTGTAGACCGTTGGTTGAGCTCAGGTGCAAACTCAATACACATAGTAGATTTAGATGGGGCTAGATCTGGATTAGCGGTCAATCAAAGTCTAATACGAAGAATGGTAAATTCTTCTTCTGATTTAAATATTCAATTGGGTGGAGGTATTAGATCTTCAGAAATTGTAGAAGAATATATTAATTTGGGCGTGAATAGATTGATTTTGGGCACAGCAGCTGTCAAAGATCAAAAATTAGTTCAATGGCAAATTGACACTTGGGGGACTGAATCTTTAGTGATAAGTATTGATGCTAGAAACGGCTTTGTTGAAATAGATGGATGGACAAAAAATAGTGGGATTTTAGCTTCAGAATTAATTGCCCAAATGATGAATCTAGGGGTACAAAATTTTTTATATACTGATATTTTGAAAGATGGAATGTTAACAGAACCAAATTATAAATTTATTGAAGAATTACTAAATAAATTCGATATAAAATTACAGGCGGCAGGTGGTATTTCTTCACTTGCTCATTTGGAAAAATTAAATGAACTTGGTGTGGATTATGCAATTGTTGGTAAAGCAATTTATACTGGAAGAATTGACTTGTCTCAGGCTACTAAAATTTATAATAATGGTGACGAATGACTGATAACAAATTTTCTATTTCAAAAAATACTCCTAAATCAATTGATATTTATCATTTGATGTCTTTGTTACCTGTTATGCCATATCATCAAATTGTTGATGTTGGATGTGCTGACGGAACTTTATCTATTCCTCTAGCCAAATTGGTATATAGAGGTAATTTACAAGCTTTTGATAGTGATAAAAAGAATTTGACTGCTACTAGAAAAAAATTCAAAGAGGCTCGATTAACTAATGTTAAAGCTAAAGAAATCAAAAATAATTCATTACCTGTCAAGGATGACACAATTGATTTAGCAACGTTGTCATATTTGAGTGATAGGGTAGAGGACCCCTTGAAAGTTATCACTGATACAGTGCGATCTGTTAAATCCAGTGGTTGGATTGCCATAATTGATAGGCAAATAGACGAATCTAAACTTTCTAATGATGTTGAATCCTACAAGAAAATTGCAGAAAAATTAAAATTAAAATTTAACATGAAGCACAACTTGTCTGATGAAGATTATTTACTTACTTTTACGTTTAGGAAATAAATTTAATGCTCACTAAGCGAATTATTCCTTGTTTAGATGTTGATCAAGGTAGAGTCGTAAAGGGTGTGAGTTTTGTTAATTTAAGAGATGCAGGTGATCCTGTTGAAATGGCTAGATTCTATGATCTAGAAGGAGCGGATGAATTAGTATTTCTCGATATTACTGCTTCTTCTGACAATAGAAATATAATGAAACATGTGGTGAAATCTGTGTCAGAGCAAGTTTTTATTCCTTTTACTGTTGGAGGAGGAATTAGAAAGATTCAAGATATTAGAGAAATGCTTGAATCTGGTGCTGATAAAGTTTCTTTAAATTCAGCAGTATTTTCAAATCCTGATATCATTTATGAATCATCACAATTTTTTGGTTCTCAATGCATTGTTTCAGCTATTGATGCTAAAAAAATTACTAGATATTCTAATGTTGTGCCACAAAACATTTCTAAAGAATACGTAATTGATTCTTCAACAGAATGGGAAGTTTTTTCACATGGAGGTAGAACTCCAACTGGTATTGATGCAGTTAAGTGGGCTAAATTTATGGCTGAAATGGGAGCAGGAGAAATATTACTTACAAGTATGGACAAGGATGGTCAAGAATCTGGGTATGACATTCAATTGTTAAGATCTGTAACTAATGAAATTTCTGTTCCAGTCATTGCTAGTGGTGGAGCAGGTAGTATGGAACATTTTAAGAAGGCTGTAGAATTAGGACAGGCTGATGCAGTACTTGCTGCTAGTACATTTCATTTTGGAACTTTTTCGATTAATCAAGTTAAGAAATATTTACATGATAGTGATGTCCCAATCAGGAAAACTTTTTAGGAGACAATATGAATAAAAAAATTCAATTAGATCAAAATGGGTTAGTACCTGCTATAGCACAACATGCTGAAACTTCTGAAATATTGATGATGGGTTATATGAACCCATCTTCCCTGAGTAGAACTGTAGAAAGTGGCGAAGTATGGTTTTATAGTAGGAGTCGATCTGAGTTATGGCATAAAGGTGAAACTTCCGGGAATTTTCTTCGTACAAAAGATATTATTGTAGATTGTGATGGAGACACACTCTTGTTAAAAGTAATTCCTGATGGCCCTGCATGTCATACAGGTGCGCAATCTTGTTTTAGTGAATTGTTGTCTGATTATGAATTTGAGGATTTTGACAAAGGTTCTAACGTTATAGAGGAACTTTTTGCTGTAATTCAAGATAGAAAATTAACCTCAATTAATGAATCTTATACTTCAAAACTTATTTCTGATGGTATTGAAAGAATTTCACAGAAAATTATAGAGGAAGCTGGTGAAGTTGCTATTGCGGCAGTGACTAGAAATCATCAGGAAACTAGTGAAGAAATTTCTGATTTGTTGTACCACACACTTGTTTTATTGTCTGCTATGGATATGAATCCTGAAGAAGTTTGGAAAGTTTTACGCAACCGAAGAAGCTGATGAAATTTCATCAGCTTCTATTGCAGATGTCATAGCTACAATTGCTACCTCGATTTGGTCGTCATCAGGTTGTCTAGTAGTAAGTGATTGTAGCCAAAGGCTTGGAGATGCAATAGCTCTCATTAAAAAATTTGTTTGGTAAATACTGCTGAGTCTAATAAATTCATAACTTAGACTTGCTATAAATGGGACCAAAAATATCCTTGAAGAAACCACTATAATCATTGATTCTCTAGGAATTAAAATGAATATTATTACTGCGATCAACATAATTGTTAGTAGAAAAGCAGTTCCACATCTTGGGTGAGCTGTGGGATATTTTTTTATATTTGAAAGATTTAATTCCAAATTGTTTTCTTGAGCATGAACAGTCATATGTTCAGCTCCGTGATACATGAATACCCTTTTGATATCAGGCATTAATCCGATTACATAAATGTAACCAATAAAAATTATTAACCTGGCAATTCCTTCAATAATATTGCTGAGTATATTTGACCCTAAAATTCCTTCAAATGGTGTACTGATTAATAAGGGTAAAATAAAAAAAAGACCTATAGCTAAACTTAATGAAATTGTTATCATTAATGCAATAGAAGCTTTATTGGGGGTTGTATTTTCTTCTTCCATCGCAACTGATGAAGAATAATTTAATGCGTTCATTCCTATAATTAATGTTTCAATTAGAGCAATGACACCCCTGATTAATGGGGTTTTTCGGTACTTAGAACGAAAAATGTTTGCGATTGGTTTCACTTGAGTTTTAATTTCACCAGATGGAGATCTAACCGCAACTGATACATTTTGCTGACCACGTATCATTACACCTTCTAGAACAGCTTGACCGCCATATGTGGGTGTTTGGTTTGAACTCACTGAAACTATTTTTAAGAATTAAGATTATATCTTCTACGTAATCTTTCTACTCTACCTTCAGTGTCTACAATTCTCTGTTCTCCTGTAAAAAAAGGATGACAAGTCGAGCAGATTTCTATTTTTAATTCTTGCTGAGTTGCTCCAGTAGTAAATGTGTGGCCACAAGAGCAAATTACTTTAGCTTGAGAATAATATTTGGGATGGATTTCTGGTTTCATACGGCTACCTCGGGGTAAACACTTGCATGTTTTTTGCCATTAGAAAAATATTCATATTTGACGCTGCCATCTATTAATGAATATAAAGTATGGTCTCTTCCAATTCCAACATTGTTACCAGGTCTAATTTTAGTTCCCCTTTGTCGTACTAGAATTGATCCTGCACTAACAATTTGAGTATCGTATATCTTGACTCCTAATCTTTTAGATTTACTGTCTCTTCCATTTCTAGTGCTACCACCACCTTTTTTATGAGCCATGTTTTTGTTTCCCTCGTAATTGTTTTATAAAGTGATTTCTGTAACTTTTAAGTCTGTAAAAGTTTGTCTATGACCGTTTTTTTTACGATATCTAGTTTTAGCTTTGTACTTGAATACTACTATTTTTTTATCTTTACCTTTATTGACTACTTCTGCAGTTACTTCTGCCCCTTCTATAGAAGGTTTACCTATTGTTACTTCGCCATTTTTTGAAATCAATCTGACATCGTCTAAAGTGATTGTGTCCCCTTGATCTCCTGCAAGTGATTCTACTCTAATAGTATCTCCACTTTTAACTCTATATTGTTTTCCGCCTGTTTGAACAATTGCAAAATCTGTCATATTTTTCCCTCAGACAAGGAATTTTATATTTGTATGTGGGTTAAGTCAATTCACTGATATCGAATTAAATAAACATTTTGACTGGTTTTAAAATGTTTTCTGTGTGAAGAAATTCGGCAATTCCAAAAAAAACATCATTTTCATCAAATACTCTTAAAAGTTCGTTTTGAGAAATTGAATGATGATGTAATATTTTTTGACCTGATTTGAGTTTAATGCTTTCTTCTTCTGTTAATTTTTCTTTGGGCATATGACTTAATACTGTGTCAAAATTTGTAATTAAATTTGAATAATCTTTATGTTTTAGTTGTTCAATTAGAAAATTCAAAGGAACAGAATTTTCAATGGACATATCTCCAGAAGCAATTCGGTTTAAAGATTTCAAATATGCTCCTGTTCCTATTTTATCCCCTAATTCGTGCGCAAAAGATCTCACGTAAAAACCCTTTGAACAATTTATTTTTATAGTTAAATAAGGAGGATTAAATTTTTTTAATTCAAGGGCTTTTATTTCAACTTGCCTGGAAGGGATTTTTACATCAATTCCCTTTCGTGCTAATTGATACATTCTGACACCATCTTTTTTTATAGCGCTAAATGTAGGTGGAGTTTGATTAATAATCCCCTTAAAATTATTTAATTCAATATCAATCATAGATTTTGTAATATGGTCGTATGACTTTTGATTAGAAAAATCTCCCTCTGAGTCATATGTATTTGATGTTTTTCCTATTTCAATTTCCGCAACATAAGTTTTGGAGTAATTTAATACGTATTCCAATAATCTAGTGGCGTTTCCTATAGCTATAGGGAGTACTCCAGTAGCTAATGGGTCTAAAGTTCCTCCGTGACCAATTTTTTTTGAGTTAATTTCTTTTCTGATTTTTCTAACTACATCCATTGATGTCACTCCAATAGGCTTGTCAATATTAAAAAAGCCAGAATTAGATTGCTTAGACTGCATCAAAAGATTCGTTTTTGGGTAAATCAATAGAATCAAGTAAAGTCAGGATTTTTTCAGCGTCATCTAGAGAATAGTCTAGACGAAATTGGATAGAAGGAACATATTTTAGGTCAAGATTTTTTCTGAGTTGATTTTGTATAAATCCAGACGCAGAAGTAAGTCCCTTTAAAGCATTTTTTTTGATTTTTTCATCTCCTATTACAGAGATGTATATAGTAGCATTCTGTAAATTGCGAGATGTTTTGACTTCTACTATTGATACAAAATCGTTAATTCTAGGATCTTTCACCTGTCGATGAATTAGATTGCTTATTTCTTTCTTTAATAACGAATTTACACTGTTGATTCTGTCTGCCATATTAATTAATTTGCACACTTGTATATGCTTCTAAAATATCGTCTTCTTCAAAATCATCAAATCCATCTAAGCTGATACCTCCCTCAAAACCTGTAGCAACTTCCCTTACATCATCTTTAAAATGTTTTAAGCTTGTAAGGTTACCGACAAAAATTTCAGTTCCGTTTCTCAACACATGGATACTAGCATCTCTAACGACTTTGCCATCTGAAACATAAATCCCAGCTATTTTTCGATGTCTTCCTAAGTTAAATACTGCTCTGACAGATGCACGACCTATGAATTGATCTTCAAATTCGGGTTCAAGCATGCCCGCTAAAGCTTTTTCAATATCTTCCACTAGATGATAGATAACCTGGTATTGCCTGATTTCAATGTTTTGTTGTTTTGCCACCGAATCGGCACCTGTTTCAATAGGAGAATTGAATCCGATTATTATAGCTTGAGATGCAACTGCTAATAGAACATCTCTTTCAGATATTCCGCCACTTGCAATATGAATAATATTTACTTTTGAGTCTTGGGAGTTAAGGTTTTCTAAAGCATTTTTAATGGCATCAATAGTTCCTTGAACATCAGTTTTTATTATTAAGTCTACCTGTCTAATTTCTCCAGGTTGAGTTCGCATATGAACATCTTGAAGTGTAATAGATTCTTGTCTTTGTAGAGCTTTTTGATTTTCAACAATTCTTTTAGCTTCTTTTTCGTTTTGTACCACATCAAAAAGAATACCTGCTTCAGGTACTTCATTTAATCCCATAATTTCAACTGGAGAAGATGGGCCAGCATTTTTAATTCTTTGTCCTTGATCATCAAACATGGCTCTGATGCGCCCAAAATGAGCTCCCATTACTATGGAATCTCCTTGTTTTAGAGTCCCTGTTTGCACTAATATAGTAGCTACAGGACCACGACTTTTTTCTAATCGAGCCTCGACTACTACCCCTTTAGCAATTCTTTCAGGGTTAGCTTTTAACTCACCTAATTCTGCAACTAATTGAAGATTTTCCAGTAAATCGCTCACTCCTTCTCCAGTGATTCCAGATAAAGGGACTGCAATGGTATCTCCTCCCCAAGCTTCAACTAAAAGATTATGTTCTGACAATTGTCTATAAACTTTGTCAATATCAGAGTTTGGAATATCTATTTTTGTGACGGCAACAATTATAGGTACTCCTGCTGCTCGTACATGGTCTAATGCTTCAATAGTTTGAGGCATCATTCCATCATCAGAAGCAATGACTAAAATTGCTATGTCAGTTACTTGAGCTCCTCTTGCTCTCATGGCTGTAAAAGCTTCGTGTCCAGGCGTGTCTAGAAAAGTGATAAGTTTTTCATTATGAGTGATTTGGTATGCCCCTATATGTTGAGTGATTCCACCAGCCTCACCTTCTACTACCTTAGTTGTGCGTATTTTATCTAGAAGAGTAGTTTTTCCATGATCTACATGTCCTAGTATAGTTACAATTGGAGGTCTTTCTGTAAGAAGGGCAGGGTCCTCTTCAGAAGTATTTAACGCTATAGAAGTAATTGCTTGATTGTCAGAATCCTTTAGGTTGGTCTGAAATCCATATACCTGAGATACTATAGATGCAAGCTCGTATTCTATAACATCATTTACAGCGAACATATATCCGCCACGCATTAATTCTTTAACAATTTCTATGGGGCTTACATCAATCAATTCTGAAAGGTCTGATACTGATATTGCTGCAGGGAGATTTAATTTTGAGGGGGTACCTTCTGTAGAAGCTTTAGTATTCATATTGACCTTTCGTGACTAAATTAACATTTCAATTCCTTTGGTAATGAACGGTTAACGTCTTTTTTTGTTTTTATTATTACTTTTTGTAGGTTTTGCTCTACGTGAAGATACTCCTCCACGTAAATCTTCAATATCTTCAGCAAACCTTATTGGTCCTGAATTTGTATCTTGTTTCATTCCAGCTCTATGAATAGACCAAATATCTTCAGGAAGTTGTGAGATTTCGGTACCTTCAGATTCAACTTCAATTTCACTAGTATCATCTTCCAGTAACAATAATTCCTCTTCAGCAGTTAAAGTATCTTCAGTTGTTAATTCCTCTTGTAATTCTTCTGTTTCAGCTTCTTGTTGTTGTAAATTCAATTCCTCTTCAGCAATTAAAGCTAATAATTCTTGTTCTTCTTTATCTACAATTTCTGAGGAGTCCTGAGTTTCTATTTTAATTTCGTTCTCTATTTGAGTTTGATCATCAGGTGATAGTTCCTGATTGTCAGTAGAAACTTCCACAGGTTCAGGCAATTCAGATAGGTCAACATCCATGTCGCTTTTTATATCAACTGTCCAGCCGCAAAGTTTGGCGGCTAATCTGGCATTTTGACCCTCTTTGCCTATAGCTAAAGATAAATGCCTGTCCGGAACAATAGCTATAGCGGTTCCATTTTCAGGATTTACGTCTACTCTTAAGACTTGTGATGGGCTTAATGCATTTTGAATGAATTTGTTAGGGTCTTTGTCCCACTCTAAGATGTCTATTTTTTCTCCTTGGAGTTCGTTTACGATGCTTTGGATTCTTACGCCTCGTAGTCCGACGCAAGAGCCCACAGGATCAACTCCTTGCTGTTTTGCTCGTACAGCAACTTTGCTTCTGGACCCACTTTCTCTTGCTACGGCTACAATCTCTACTGATCCACTATATATTTCGGGTACTTCTTGTTCAAACAATCTGATTAATAAATCTTCAGAAGTTCTAGAAACTATTAGTTCAGGGCCTTTGGTAGAATCTTGATCAATTGTTCTAAGAACTACTTTTATTTTAGCTCCTTGCCTGTATCGCTCAGAATTAACCTGTTGACTAGTAGGCATAATAGCTTCTGCTCGACCTGTATCAACTACAATTTTCCCTGGTTCTATTCTTTGAATTGTTGCAGTAAAAATTTCACCTTCTTTGCCTTCATATTCTGCAAGAACTAATTCTTTTTCTGCCTCACGTAATCTTTGGAGTACAACTTGTTTAGCTGTTTGTGCAGCTATCCTACCTGCACTATTAGGAATATTTTGAGTTCTAATAGTGTCGCCAATTTTCGAGTCAGAGTTAAATTCTTTTTTTGCATCTTCTACGGTAATTTCTTGAAGTGGATCTTCAACTACATCTACCACTGTTTTAATTACATCAACTTGAATATCTCCTGATCCAGGATCTAATCTTACTGAAATGTTATGCCCCTCAGTAACACTATCTTTTTTAAAAGCAGAAACCAATGCGGCTTCTATTGCAGACATTACTTTTTCTCTGGGGAGTCCTCTTTCGGCAGCTAGCTGAGTTAACGCAACAAGAAAATCACTTTTCATCTCGACTGCCTCCATTTTAGTGTATAAATTATTTCGTATAAAAAATAAAGTGGGCTTAACCCACTTCTTTCAAACCAAATAAACTGTCGATCTAGTATAGCATTTGTGTTATAGGTAAACAACATATAGTTTAGTTGTAGAGGTGTTTAGGATTTGCTTTTTAAGTCTTTTTTTACAGTATGTTTATTAATGGCATTTTTTAGTTTGATTTCATGTATGCAGAATGATTTTGAAAATGAAAATATTAATGTTGCTGCTGCTGCAAGTTTGAAAGGAATTCTAGATGATTTGATATTAAATTACGAAACCAAGTATGGAGAAAATATAAATATAAATTATGCTGGATCATACACTTTGACTTCGCAAATCAATAGAGGATTGGTAACGGATGTTTTTATCCCAGCAGGAACAATCCCTGTCAATAGGATCAATCGACAAGTTGATATTCTACCTTTTATTTCTAATAAACTAGTGTTAATTTCACGTGATAAAAACGATCTAGAATGGGATCTTGACGTGTTGAAACAATTTGATCGGATAGCTATAGCAGATCCAAATTTTTCTCCGGCTGGAGAATATTCTATACAGGCTCTAAATGCTTTAGATGATCAAAGGGATTTATATACTAGATTGGTGTATGCAAAAGATGTATCTGCAGCATTGTTGTACGTGAAAAAAGGTTTGGCAGATGTAGGAATAGTGTATTTGACTGATTCTATTGATGATCATGAAATATTTACAAATGACGTGATTCCCGAAGATACGTACTCCAAAATTGAGTATCCAATAGTGACTTTTTCTAATAATTTAAATCAAACAAATCATTTGATAAATTATTTGTTTCAACCAGAATCCCTCAAAATTATCAAAGAAAAAGGGTTTAAGATTCATGAGTAATGAGCAGGTATAGAATATGCTAGAAGTGATTATTTTGACTGTTCAAATTGCACTGCTAGCTACTGCAATTAATTTGCCTGTATCCTTAATTATTGCAAATTATCAAGATAAATTACCTTCAAAATTTAAATTTATTTTGGACGTATTTATTTCACTACCATTAGCACTTCCACCTGTTGTGACAGGTTATTTCTTGTTGGTAATTTTTTCTCCAAATGGAATTTTAGGGGATTTGTTTTTTGAGATTTTTGGATTTGATATTGTATTTACTTGGTTTGCAGCTGCTTTAGCATCTGCTTTAGTTTCATTCCCATTAATGGTTCGTCCTATGATGCTATCGTTTTCCAATATTGATTCTAATTTAATTAATGCTGCTAGATCTTTGGGAGCAAATAAATTCCAATCTTTTTATAAAATAAAATTAAACTTGGCATTACCCGGTATTTGGGCAGGAATAATTTTGGGTTTTACTAGATCATTAGGTGAATTTGGAGCCACGATAATGGTTGCTGGAAATATACCCGGTAAAACTCAAACATTACCTCTTGCTATATATACTAGTGTGCAAATTGGTGATGATTCTCAGGTTTATTTGTTGGTAGGGTTGTCTATTGGATTGGCTTTAATGTCTCTGAGTGTATACAACTTAATTTTGTATAGATATAAAAATTCCAACAAGGATATTTGATCGTATGCATTCTTTCAAAATTAAAATCACGAAAAAAATAAAACCCTTTTTGTTAAATGTATTTATTGAATCAAACGCAAATGTCCTAGGACTGTATGGGGTTTCAGGAAGCGGTAAAACTACAATACTAAATTGTATATCTGGGTTCGATGAACCTGATGATGGGAAAATTGAAATAGATAATCATATTGTTTTTGATCATGCCAATAATATTAATACATCGATTGAAAAAAGAAGATTGGGTTATGTTTCTCAGTTTTCAACTTTGTTTCCAAATATGTCTGTAGCTAAAAATATTTCATTTGGTTTTGATCACACTCCAAAAAATGAGCGAATTTATTCACCTAACGAAATCATTTCATTTTTTGGGATAAGTCATTTGACAGATAGGACAATTTATAAATTATCTGGTGGAGAGAGGCAATTGGTTGCATTAGCTCGAGCTATAGTAAGCTCACCTAAAGGATTACTATTAGATGAACCTTTGTCTTCTGTGGATTCTAAATCAAAAATTGGCTTAATTCATAAGTTAAAATCTGTGAACAGAGAATTAAATATACCGATAGTATATGTTTCTCATTCTGCAAGCGAAATCATGGCCTTAAGTGATCAAGTATCAATTGTTTCAAATGGCACTGTTATAAACAGCGGAAATCCATCAATCATATTTAACCATGATGATCTGAATTCTATAGAATTTGAGAATTTTTTTGAATGCGAAGTGATAGATTCATCAAATTTAAGGCTTGCTCGTCAAAATGTTTTGATTGCAAATCAGGATTTTGATGGTCAGAGTCACATTATGATATCAATTAACAGTTCCGATATTATTTTAAGCAATCATCACCCTATTGGGATAAGTGCTCAAAATATCTTTATGGGACATGTGATCGATTATATTGTGTCCGGAAATAATGTTTTAGTGTTGAGTGATGTCGGTGAAAAAATTTGGTCAAAAATCACAGTGGATTCTTTTAGACGTTTAAAATTGTCGAAGTCGACAGAAGTTTATTTGATAATCAAGTCAAGTAATATCAATTTCCAAAATTAAATCATTTTTTCATTATTTAATTTTACTAGTTTCCCGGATTTAAATATTGTATGGACATTATGTAAATCCTCTATAGTTTTCGAGGGGTCACCTTTGACGATTACTAAATCTGCCTTTTTGCCTTCTGAAATACTTCCTATTTTATCGTCGAGGCCTAGACACTCAGCGGAAGTGATTGTAGAAACTTTAATGGCATCTAGGCATGAAATGCCCATTTTTTTTACCATTACTTCTGGAATATAGGCAAAATCATCAAAATGAGCATTCACCATGCCGGAATCCATCCCAGAAACAAATTTAATCCCTATGTCCCACATTTGCCTTAATATTTCATATCTTTTAGATGGATCTCTTTTTAATGTTTTGCCTCTTAATTGGCTTAAATAACTAAGTGCTAATGTGGGATCTACAAATATGCCATCATTAGCTATTTGATTTGCGATTTCAGGTTGGTAATCATAAAAGTCGTCACTGTTTTCTGGGCCAATCCAGGAACAATGGATTAGATTGTCTACATGTGCATTTGTGCAAGCAATAATTCCTTTAGTTGCATGACAATGAGTTGCAACTTTTAGTCCTAATTTATGAGCTTCTTCTACAGCAATTTCAATAGTTTCTTGTGAATATTGGGGTTCATGGATATTTGTGCTAGGAGTGAAATTCCCCCCGGTTGCTATTATTTTGATCCATTGTGCTCCACAATTTGCTAGATATTTAATCGATTGGACTACTTCTTCTATTGTATCTGATTCCATTCCAAACATATTGCAATGTCCCCCAGTTGTAGTGATGGGACTGCCTGAAGGAACTAGATTAGGTCCGGGAATAATATGAGAATCAATAGCTTTTTTTATGGGGAAAATCACATTGTTTTTACTCCCAAGGTCACGCATAGTGGTCACACCAGAAAACAAGGCATCTCCAACAGCTTTAGTTCCTCTAATTATTAAAGTTTCATCAGAATCATTTATAGAGTCATAGTATGCATTTTCTTGAGAACTTACATGTATATGTGAGTGCATTTCAATAAAACCAGGGAGTAATGTTGAATTTGAGGTTTTAATTTTTTTATAAGAAGAGTATTGAGCGTCATTGTAGGATTCGTTTGGTGAAATTTTAACAATTTCATCTTTTTCTATCACAACAAAATGATTTTTGATTACAGATTCATTTTTAGGATCAATAATTTTGTCTACAAAAATTACAGAATTCACAATTTCTCCAAAACAATTATTAAGTTGTGTGTATACTAACCTTAATATTAACAATTAGGTAGATGACATGCAGTGGAAAAAAAATCAGTTTGATGGAGTAGTGATAGAACCTGAATCATTATCTTTAGATGATCAATCTTTTTACCTAGTCTTAAAAAATAATATTGATACCTGGAAGAATGATTCTGTTAAATTAGTTTGGTTGCAGATTAATAAGGAGTTTTATTCAAAGATACATATTGCATCTCAGTTTGGTTTTATCATGCATCATGCATCCCCTAATTATGTAATGATGACCCTGGCAATAGAAATAGATACATTTATACCTCCTTATGCAACTCATTACATAGGAGTTGGTGGAGTTGTTGTTAATGATCTTAACGAAATATTAGTAGTTTCTGAAAAATATAGATCTTCGGCCAATCCTTCATATAAATTACCAGGAGGTGCTTTAGTGCAGGGAGAAAATATTTCTCAAGCTGCAGTTAGAGAAGTTTTTGAAGAAACAGGAATAAATACCGAATTTGAAAAATTGTCATTTTTTAGACATTGGCATGGTTATAGGTATGGAAAGTCAGATATATATTTCGTGGTTTTGTTGAAACCACTTAATCATGAAATAATCAAACAAGAAGAAGAAATTGCTGAATGTGTTTGGATGGATGTTGATAAATTTCTAAATGATCCTGATATACATGATTTTAATAAACATATTGTTAGGTCAGCATTAAATTCTAATGGATTACATCTCACTGATATTCCAGGATATGGTTCAGAAAAAATGTTTGAATTTTTCACATCTTAATAAATTGACACTCCACTAGTTTGGACAGTAGAATTTCAGTCTTGGAAGTGAGGAATTAATGCCAAAGAGAACATATCAGCCTAAAAACAGACGAAGAATGAGAGTTCATGGATTTAGATCCCGAATGAGTACAAAAAATGGAAGAAATGTACTCAAGAGACGTATGTTCAAAGGTAGACATAAACTGACAGTTTAATTAATCGTATTCCTGTAATGACGGATGGATTGGATTGAATAAACAAAAAAAATTATTAAAAACTACAGATTTTAATGATGTTAGAAAAAGAGGTAGAAGCTGGTCAGATAGAAATTTAATTTTAGTTGTAGCTAAGCGTGAATCATTTAACTCAAATGAGCATACTAGAATTGGTTTTATAGTATCCAAGAAAATTGGAAATGCTGTTGTAAGAAATAAATGTAAAAGAAGATTAAGAGAACTTCTCTCAAAAATAGAAATTGCTTATGGATTTGATTTAGTTTTTATATGTAGAAAATCCATGGTTGCATCAAAGTATGAAGAAATTCAATTTTCAGTGTTATCCTTATTGAGCAGAGCTCAATTAATTAAGTCTATGGCAACAAATGTTGATTAGTAGTTTAAGTAGAATATTTATGAGACTAATATTATTCATGATAATTGTTTATCAGAAATCTATATCCCCATTTTTGCCTAATGTTTGTAGGCATCTCCCAACTTGCTCAGATTATTCATATCAGGCATTTCAGAAATATGGTTTTTTGAAGGGGTTATACCTTACTTTAAATAGATTATTTAGATGTCGCCCTAAAGGTACAAGTGGATATGATCCAGTTCCATAAGAGTAAATGTAATGCGATTTAATTGTAAAAACTATGTTATTTCATTTGTAATTTTATCTTTTTCAATGGGGTTTGTAGGTTGTACAGGTTTAACTACTGCAGAAGGGTGGGGGAGCCCATTAATTCATGATAGTACTTTAATTGCAGCTACTATGGACGACCAGATTATCTTTTTAAATTTAGATGATGGCAGTGCTATAGCTAATCATATTGATATCAGCTATTCAGAAAATGAAATGAAAAGAGCAATTTACGGGCAACCTGTTTCATCACCAATTTACTATGATGGGTCGAATGAATTATTTGAAGAATTGATTTTTGTAGCTACTTATAATGGTTGGCTTCATGCTATTTTAGATTTTTCTGATAATGATTATGAAATTATTGAATTTGAGAAAATTACTGATTCTCAGATTGTTGGAGGAATTCTCACATTTGATAATAAGATTTATTTAGGTACTACTGATGGTGAATTGTACTCATTCCAAATCTCATTAAAAACCAACGATAGAGGCAACCCTGAGGTATCTTTTGAAGATGATTGGAGTATGAAATTTGATGGTGGAATTTGGTCAACACCATTTTTTTACAATAATGATTTGATCTTAACCACTCTTGATGGTTATGTTCATTCAGTAGATTTGGAGGGAAAATTGAATTGGAGTAAAAAATTTGATTCTGCTATATCATCCTCTCCATTAGTTGTTAATCAACAAGTATTGTTTGGTGGCTTTGATAGTACTTTTTATTCACTTGATTTTGATACAGGGGAGATTAATTGGACTTTTGATGAAGCTGAAAACTGGTATTGGGCTACTCCAGTAGAATCTAATGGAATTATTTTTGCCCCTTCGTTAGATGGAAATATTTATGCACTGGATATAGATTCAGGTAGAAAAAAATGGGAAATACAAACAGGGGATGCAATTGTAGGGTCTCCTGTAATTATTAATGATTTGATCGTTTCAGGCTCGAAAGATGGATCAATCTATGTCGTTGAAGTAAAATCAGGTGAGATTTTGGGACAATGTAATATTGATGAAAAAATTGAGTCAGATATTATTTCCGATCCTGATTCTTCAGGTGTTATATATTTTAGTGCTAGAGATCATTCCTTCAGAGCATTGAAAATTAAGCCCAATGGTAATCCTGATGAATATTGGGAAGCCCCATATTTTTCGGATAAACTAAAAGATGATAAATTAGCCCAGCCAAATGATTGGGCTCCAAATTGTTGAGGTAGTTTTGGAATTTATAGGACAATTATGGAATTCTATTTTAATTCAACCTATGGTGAATTCACTTGTGCTGTTATACAGCCTGGCAAGTTCTAATTTTGGGATAGCAATTGTAATTTTTACAATAATTATTAGAGCTGGGATGATGCCATTGACTGTCAAACAAAGTCGTCAAATGAAAGCTATGTCTGCGCTTCAGCCCAAACTTAAAGAAATTCAAGCTAAATATAAGAATGATAAGGATGGTCGTCAAAAACAATCTCAAGAAACTATGAAAATGTATAAGGATAATGGTGTTAATCCTATTGGATGTTTAGGTCCAATGTTCATTCAAATGCCTATTTTTATAGCCCTATATCAAGCAATAATTAAAACAGTTCCATCAGAACCAGAAAATTTAGTGGTTTTATCTAAGTATTTATATGGTTGGCTTCCTATGGTGCGTCAATCGATTCCAATTGATAGTGCATTTTTTTGGTTAGATTTAGCTAAACCGGATCCAACAATTGTTCTGCCTGTTTTAGTAGGAGGATCTATGTTTTTGATGCAAAAAATGACTACAATGCCTGCAATGGATGAAAGGCAAGCATCTACAAATAGAATGATGCTTTGGATGATGCCAATTATGTTTGGGTTGTTTGCATCTGACTTAATTGGTCCAGGGTTTCCTAGTGGATTGGCATTATATTGGGTGATTTCTAACTTAGTGGGAGTAGTTATTCAAGGTTTTATTACAGGATGGGATCCATTAATTAAGCTTTTTTCATTTTTAAAATTTAATAAGTCTGAACCCGCAGTTGCTCTTGCAGGTTCGGCATCAACATTGATAGAGGAGGAAGAGATTTATGAGAACAGTAAAGACCAGCGGGAAAACAGTGGAGGAAGCAGTAGAGATAGCGTTAATAGAGTTAGACGCAAGCAGAAACGAAGTAGAAATAGACGTAATAAGTCAAGGTAAAGCTGGAATCCTGGGAATTGGTAGTGAATTAGCTGCAGTTAATGTCACAAAAATTGACAATGTAAATGATTCAATAAAAACGGGTTATGAAGTAGTCAATCATTTGATAGAACTTATGGGTGCTGATTTAGAGCTTAATATTAATCACAAGTCTGATAATGATCATGTTGAGTCAGTATTAGAAATAGTTGGTGATGATTCAGGTCTTTTAATTGGTAGAAAAGGTGAAACTTTAAAAGCACTTCAATTTATTGCTAATGTTTTAGTTAGTAATAAAACTGGTTCTAAATCTAGAATATCTATAGATGTAGAAGGCTATGAAGATCGACGGAACCAATCTTTGATCAATTTAGCTAATAGAGTAGCTCAAAGGGTGACTAAAACTGGTAGACATATAGAGTTGGAGCCCATGAATCCACGTGAAAGACGAGTAATTCATATGGCTTTAGCAGAACATACTTCAGTGATAACTGAAAGTTCGGGATCAGGTTTTGATCGAAGAGTGGTAATCTCTCCCATTTAATGTAAATATATGTGACATAAAGAGAGTTAAACTCAATGAACAACAATTTTGGCTCTAACAAACATTATTTAACTTTGTCGTATGTTGCCGTTTCCGTACTGATAATTGCGGTAATAATATTTTGTATATATATGATTAGGGGAGCTTTTGTTCCATTTGTAATTGGGTTGATACTGATTTATTTATTGAACCCTTTTTTGGAGCTAATCGAAAAACTTTTACCCATTAATGAAAAAGTGAGGCCGAGGCTTACTAGGATTTTATCAGTCTCCTTCGTTGCTGTTTTGTTGGTAACTTTAATTACTATAGCTTTTGTACTAGTCATTCCTAGTTTGGTGAATCAGAGTTCAGAGTTAGTAAAAGTATTGCCTGAACTTTTAGCAAATGTAGTTTCATCATTTGAAAATTGGAGTAGGCAATATATTCAAGACATACCGATTGGTATTAGAGACGAAATAGATTCTAGTTTAGCTAATGCAGGTGAAATGATCATTCAGGCTATAAGTGAGATTTTAAGTAGAACTGCAGTAGCTGTAGTAAATGCATTAACTATGGTTTTGGGGTTAGTTGTTTTACCCCTTTTCATTTTTTACGGATTAAAAGATAAGGAAATTATACGCTCATCTGTTATTGGATTTTTCCCGGCAGATTTTCAGATCCATGCGGTTCATGTGTTGAGAATAATTGATAGGATTCTCGGTGCTTATGTGAGAGCTCAAGCTGCTATTGCTGTGTTTGTGGGAATAATAATAGCTACAGGATTGACTTTACTTAATGTAGATTATGGACTTGTTTTAGGGTTGACCGCAGGCATTTTTGAGTTAATTCCAATAGTGGGATCATATTTAGGAGCAGTCCCTGTTGCCATCATAGTTTTGGCTACAGCCCCTGAAAAATTTATTTGGGTAGCATTGCTATATTTAATTGTTCAAGGAATTCAAGGAGGTATTTTGGCTCCTAGGATTCAAAGTTCTGCTATGAAAGTTCACCCCGTACTTTTTTTGGTTTCTATCATGGTTGGAAGTGAAATTGCTGGTTTATGGGGAGTGATTTTGGGTCCACCTATTGTAGCTGCTACAAAAGAATTAATAGCTTATTTTCGTGACCAGAATACTCAATTAATTGAATCAAATGATGCAGTCACTATTATTGAAAGTACAGAAACACTAAAAGAAGAAATATGATTGTAAATTTTGTTTTGGAAAAATCTTCTACTGCTGTAATTACTTTGCTTGATCAAGTTAATTCTAAAAACACATATGAAGCATTTTATTGGGAATTAGAAGATTTGGTAGAAAAAATAGAATTTGATAAAACTATTAAATCTATAATTATTACATCAGAGTTTAGTGAATTTTTCCCATCTAATTTAGTACATGAAAATCCTGAGTTTGTTTTAGAGCATTCTATTACTCAATTAATTTCAAAAATTCGACAACCCGTGATCATGTCTGTAGAAAAGAATGCAAAAGATTATGGATTTGAAATGGTGATTGCCGGAGATCTAGTAGTTTGCAGTAAAGACTCAAAATTTTCTTATGGGCAACTTTATGATGGGATTCCACCCCTAGGTGGAATTACTCAAAGGTTACCTCGATTAGTTGGAGTAGGAAGATCTTTAGACATTATTCTTACTGCAAAAGATATCTCATGGAACGAGGCATTAGAAATTAATTTGGTTCAATATGTTTCTCAAACTAAATCTTTGGATAAGAGTAAAAAAATTGCTGAATTAATAAGTCAAATGGCTCCAATAGCTGTTTTTTATATCAAAGAGGCAGTGAAAATGGGCATGGAAATGACTTTAAATCAGGGTATTTCTTTAGAGGCAGATTTAAGTTTTATTTTGCAAAGTACAGATGATAGAAAAGAAGGATTAGATTCTTTTTTCAAGAGAAGACTCCCTAGTTTTAAAGGTGAATAAATTATCATGAACCTAAAAGAACCAGTGGTTAATTATTATAGAAAAGATGATATTGCGATAATTAGCTTGAACAGGCCAGCACAAATTAATGCATTTAACGTTCAAATGAGAGATGAATTGTATGAAATGTTATTACTTTTTCAAAATGATAATTCTGCAAAAGTAGGAATTTTAAAAGGGAATGGTCCAAAAGGGTTTTGTGCAGGTGCAGATCTAAGTGAATTTGGGTCTACACCCTCACAGGTAATAGCTAGAGAAGTTAGATGGCAAAGGGATTTGTGGGGCTTATTTTTAAAAATACAGAAACCTATTATTGCTCAACTCCATGGATTTGTGATTGGATCTGGAATTGAAATTGCATCTTTTTGTGATGTGAGAGTTGCTTCTAAAACATCAAAATTTCGAATGCCAGAATCATCTTTGGGTTTGATTCCTGCAGCAGGTGGAACACAGACATTGCCTAGGTCTATAGGATTATCTAATTCATTTAAAATGTTACTAACCAATTCACAAATAGATTCTGAAACTGCAATCACTATAGGATTGATTGATAGGATTTGTGAAGATCAACAACTTGATAATGAAGTATTCATGATAGCTAAACAAATTACCAATGTAGAATCTCACTTGATTGGATCAGTTAAGAAATTAATTAGAAATTCACTAGATCATGAGTTGTCTATAGGGATAAATGAGGAAAAATCTCGGTCCAAAACAGCATTGAGAAGGTGATGATGGCTGCCCGGCCAGGATTCGAACCTGGGTCGAAGGAGTCAAAGTCCTTAGTGCTACCACTACACCACCGGGCAATTTTGATACGACTTGATAGTATATCCTAAGTAGATGCCTATGGTGTAACTATTTTTCCAAAATACAATCCTGCAAATGCAGCAATTAATCCCAATAATATAGTAGAAAAAATATTGATTCCTGCTTTAAGATATTCTCCTTCGGTGATTAATTGAATGGTGTTGACTGTAATAGTAGAAAAGGTTGTAAACGATGCTAAAAAACCAATTCCTATGAACAAGTTAAAATCTGACGAAAAATTTTCTTTGTTTAATGAATATCCTATAAATATGCCTAATATCAGTGAACCGAATATATTTATCAAAAAAATACTTATTAAATTAGATTTGAAATAGTTTGCAGCTATTAATGTTATTCCATACCTTGAAATTGCACCTAGTCCTCCACCAAGCGCGACTAAAATCCAGTTCATTTCTGCATTTTGGCAATGTGTCTATATGCAGAAATTGCAGCCATAGCACCATCACTAGATGATGTGATTAATTGTGAAAATGATTTGTTTCGAATATCTCCCGCAGCAAAAATTCCAGGTTGATTAGTATTTAGATTTTCATCGGTAATGATGTGTCCCGATTGATCTGTGTTAACAAGGTCATTGAAATTTTGTGAATTAGGGTTTAATCCTACAAAAATAAAAACTCCATCCATTTTGATTTTTGTAGTTTCATTGTTGGATAAATTAAGAATTGAAATATGCTCCACCATTCCATCCCCATGAATTTCCGAAATTTGGACATTGAATTTTATTGATATTTTTTTATCTGATTCTACGCGATCTTGTAAAATCTTTTGAGCGTGCAGGCTAGATTTGTTACACAATATATATATTTCTTTTGCAAATTCACTTAAAGATAATGCTTCTTGTAGTGCTGAGTCGCCTCCCCCTATCACGCATACTTTTTGGTCGATAAAAAAGGCTCCATCACATGTTGCACAATAAGATACACCTCCACCTACTAGTTCTTTTTCTCCTGGTACATTTAATTTTGAGAGAGTTGAACCTGCAGCAATAATAATAGTCTTAGTCATCACTTTTGATTCAGAAGATTGAATTGTCCAAACATCTTCTTTTTTTGAAATTTTTGAAATTTCTGACATAACAAATTCAGAACCATTAATTTGTGCTTGAGTTTTCATCAAATCAGTTAGTTCTGCACCTGATATTCCTTGAGGAAAGCCAGGGAAATCTTCTATTTTTTCTACGTTAATGATTTGACCTCCAGGAATTAAGTTCTCAATGACTTGAGTTTTTAATCCTAATCGGGATGTGTATATTGCTGCAGTCATTCCTGCGACACCTGATCCTATGATGACTACATCAAATTCTTCCATGACTTATCTCCTGAAAAATGTATAGAATTGTTTAGGAATTATAAAATATTTATAGGAATGATTAAATGAATGAAAACCTACAAAGTTTTTTTACACATCTCGAGTGTACATATTGTCCTCAAAAATTTGAAAAAGATGTTATTAATCGATTATGCAAAAGTTGTGGAAAAGTTTTATTTGCTAAATATGATTTAGAAGAAGCGTCTAAAGTTATTAGTCCTGACAAAATTAAAACTCGTCCTCCAAATATGTGGAGATACTTTGAAGTGATGCCTGTGATTGATCCTAAAAATGTGGTGACTCTTGGTGAAGGTTACACTCCTATTTTGAAATGTACTGATTTGGGGAATGAAATAGGAATACAAGATTTACTAATCAAGGATGAAGGATTAAATCCTACTGCTTCATTTAAAGCTAGAGGGTTATCAGCAGCAGTATCAAAAGCTAAAGAATTAGGGGTTAAGGCCATCACTATGCCTTCTGCTGGGAATGCTGCTGGAGCTATGAGTTCATATGCAGCAAGAGCTAGCATAGATTCCTATGTTTTTATGCCTAAGGATGCACCATTCGCGAATAAAGAAGAGGCATTAATGACGGGAGCTACAGTGGAGCTTGTTGATGGTTTAATCAGTGATGCAGGCGTTATATCAAGAGAAAAAGCTCAGCAAAATGATTGGTTTGATGTGTCTACTTTACAAGAACCATATAGAGTAGAAGGTAAAAAAACTATGGGGTATGAAATTGCTGAACAATTAAATTGGAAAATTCCTGATGTGATTATATATCCAACGGGTGGAGGTACTGGGATAGTGGGGATTTGGAAAGCCTTTGAAGAAATGCAAACAATGGGTTGGATAGATTCTAAAAGGCCTAAAATGTATGCAGTACAAGCAGAAGGCTGCGCCCCTATTGTTCGAGCTTATTTGAATAATGATGAGTTTGCAGAGCCATGGGCTAATGCTAATACTTATGCTTCTGGGATTAGAGTGCCATCAGCTATAGGTGATTATTTGATTTTAGATGCATTGAGAAAAAGTAATGGGGGAGCTTTAACTGTATCTGATCAAGAGATGAGAGACATGACTCAAGTGGTATCAGAATTAGAAGGACTATTTGTATGTCCTGAGGGTGCAGCTACAGCAG